>JAAZFR010000099.1 GCA_012971835.1 Erysipelotrichia bacterium | reverse complement strand
GTCAAATCACGGATATGCACTTCGTAAACAGTCAAATCCGTCGGTTGCTCGATATCGTAAACTTCGTCGCCGTCCCAGACATCAGGAATGTCGTTCCAACCTTCAGGTATGACACTTTCGTGATCAAAATCAACGACCATGCCGCGCATGCCGTTGACACCGGCGGCTTTAACGTAAGGATCAACAATTTCGTTAACGCCCATTGAGTTTGTGACACTGTAGTTATAATAGGCGCCATGTAAATTACCTAAGACTTTAATATACCAAATGCCCTTAGCTTGCATGACCATGTCATAACCTTTAAACCAGTCAGCTTGAGGTGTATGCACTTCAAACATCGTCGAAGGGGTGCCAGTATAGTATTGTTTTAGAATGACTTTGGTCGCCGTTGGCGCCCATAACTTAAATTCTGTGTATTCAGGAGTATAATTCGGTCCTAAATCATCGCCTGTATAAGTGTATTCATTTTTAAATAACTGCGTATCATATATTTTTTCGAAAGAAACATTGCGACCACGAACTTTACTGGGAGCACTGGCAAAGGTCGCTTCGACATAATAAGAAATATATGGCTGAGCGACAGAAGGCAAGGAGATATCAAATACCGCGGCATTCGGATTTTCTGATTTAATCCGGTAATTATTACGAATACCAGGCTGCAAGATTTTTTCAGTATTAAAATATTCAGCCGTAAATCCAAACAAAACATAATTAGAAACAATCGCTTGTTCCGGAACAAGACCGGTGCCGATGACATGAATTGATTCCCAATCGGTATTTAAATAGGTTTCATGAATGCGATCGCCTTCGGCATCGGAACGTTGTGTATAAAATTCAATCATGCCTCCCGCACCTGGAATCGACCAAACTTCCAAGACGTTTTTATCGCCCACAAGCGTCGGCGGATAGTCTTCGTATTTAATTTCGGTATCGGTTGATTGACCTTCCCATGTGCTTTGCTCTTTAATTATAAAATTAAAGGCTGTGTGAGGTGGAAAATCAGCTTTGGGATGCAAGGTAATATACATGCCAAAGTCATCAATACCATCAGGAGCTAATTCAACCCCGGCTTTGCCACCGGCCCAAATCCAATAGCGGAGCTTCGCGTAAGCTCCATCATCTTGGTGATAGCGAATAGTGATATCGTCAGGAATAATAATGTCTTCGGGCACCGTGTCCGTTGTTGTTTCCGATGTACTTTCACCACCAGAGCCATTGCCGGACGTATCCGAAGGATCAATATTGTCGCACGCCGACATCACAAATAACGCGGCGGCCAACAAGGCGAAGATTCTTTTCTTTTTCATAATGATTGCTCCTCAATTTTTATTTTATAGTGTTATTGAATAATAACGCTACTAAACGGCGCAAGAGATAAGGTTTGTCCATCTAAAGATGGGTTAATACCCACCACATTAATGGCTTCAATGATATTAAGACCGCTAACTTCAAGTTCGATTATCTGCACTTCATTCGAAAAATTATGAAGCAAGTAAAGTGTCTCTGCGCTCTTAGTTATTTCAAAACTGGCAATTTTAGCATTTCCGGTATCAACATAGTTATATAGTCCGTCATGGATAATTCCATATTTATTACGTACGTTAAGTACTTTCTTATAATGGTTGGTAAGAGAGTCACCAATTTTTAAATTGTCATACACTCCGTTTTCAACTTGTAATGTTTGGTCATACGTCGTGCCAGGAGGATTATCGCACAATCCATCATTATCATTTTTATCCCATATCATCGGCAAACGGCGGTTCGCATCGGTAGTGGCTCCGCCGCGACTGCCTCTAAGTCCTATTTCTTCGCCATAGTAAATAAAAGGATGACCGGGCGAAAGAAGGTAAGCACTCGCGGCGAGTTTAGCCTTTTCGTCTGCTAAATAACCCGCCGAACGATCCATGTCATGGTTAGAAATAATCAAAGCGTTTTTTGAGGTTTGCGAGGCTTGCTTGATTTGCACTTCACTATTAACTAGAGTTCTTGAAAAATCATAACCATTCATTTGCATAACCGAATGAGCGATACCTTTGTTGTTAGTCTCTGAAAGCGGAAAATTAAAGAAGTGCATTCCGGAGCTCGCATACTGATATAAAATGCTAGTTAGATTTTCCCAAGCCTCGCCGATAATGAAAGCGTCTGGTTCCACGGATTTAACATAATTATTAAAATTTGCTAGAAATTGCACGTTTTTTGCCATACAATCGGTGTAAAAACTCGTGACGGCATCAAGGCGAAAACCTTTCACGCCGCGATTAAGCCAGAAGTCGACGATATCTTCAAATTCACTGACAACATATTCGTTATCAAGATTCAAATCAGGCATTGAAGAATCAAAGCGTCCCTCGTAATGACTATTAGCTAAACTTGACCAGCGGTAACCTTCTTGCGGAGCGTCCGACCAGTTATAATAGCGACATTTGCTATCAAGAGCCGAACAAGCGTTATTGCGCTTTTGATTTTGAGCCTCGATAAACCAGGGATGATTGACGCTTGAATGGTTAATGACCAAATCAATAATGATATCGATGTGATGTTGATTTGCTTCAGTAATCAAATCATCAAAGTCATCAAGTGTTCCATACTCGCTATCAATGCCCACATAGTCTTTGACATCATATTTATGATAAGTATCGCTAGGATGAATCGGCATAAGCCAAATACCCTTGACGCCAAGTTCGGCAAGATAAGGAAGTTTTTCTTTGACACCTTGTAAATCGCCAAGACCATTATTGTCGGTATCATAAAATGAACGAACGAAAATTTCATAATATGCTGAGCCGTTTTCATTCGTGACCGTCTCGTCAAATTCATAAAATGACGAAGTCTGATCGCATGATGAGGCTGCGAAGCAAAGCGGAAGAATGGCGATTAAATAAGATAATTTGTTTCTCATTAACCCTTAACTGCGCCTCCGGTAATGCCACTGACATAAAACTTCTGCATAAAGATGAAAAGCAGCGAAATCGGTAAAGCGACTAGGACGCTACCGGCGCAAAATTGCTTCCAATAAAGAGCCATGTCTTGCTGTTGCTGTATCATTTTGTACAACCCAACCGATACAGTGTAATTTTGCATCGCATCACCGAGAATATAGCTCGAGAGAATATAATCACCCCATGGACCCATAAAGGCCGTTAAAATCGTATAAACGACGATTGGCTTAGCAAGCGGCATGATAATCATGTAAAAGATTTGGAAACGGCTCGCACCATCAATCATCGCCGCTTCGTCAATCGAACGCGAAATCGTATCAAAGAAGCCTTTCGAAATGAAGTAACCCATACCGGCGCCGCCGACATAACAAAGAATTAAGCCGACCAGCGATTGTTTAAGACCGACCAAAGCCAGAACTTGATACAAAATAATCATCGAAAGAAAGCCTGGAAACATACCCAAAACGAGAATAAACTTCATCATCGGCTGACGGGCTTTGAAACGAAGTCTTGAAAAAGCATAGCTTGTGCACAAGACAAGTATCGTTGAAACGATACAAGTGACAAGACTGACGACGAGAGTGTTGAAAAACCAAACCGCATAATAATCAGAGTAGTTAATCGTTCCAACCGGGGCACTGCCGGTAAATAGGTGCGAGAAACCGACTGTAGAAAATAGTGACGTGTAATTATCAAGCGAGAAAGATAATGGAACAAACCGGTACAAAGAGTTGTAACCGGGTTCTCCTGAGAAAGATTGGAGAATGAGCCACACAATCGGGGCGAGCCAAATAACCGACATGACGCCAAGAATGAAATAGACGAAAATGTTGGAAATTGTTCTTTTGAGTTTCATTATTGGAAGTCCTCCTCTCTTTGCGTAGAGCCAATTCTGGCATACATGATTAGTGATAAGAAGGCGCAGACAATAAAGATAAAGATACCTAAGGTCGAAGCGATATTGTATTGATTGTCCGACCCGGTCGTAATCTTATATAACCACGTAATTAATAAGTCGGTATCGTTCGCGTTATACAAATATAAGCGATTCGGCATTCCGCCGGTTAAGAAGTAAATAACGTTAAAGTTATTGATGTTACCAATGAACTGCGTAATTAAATAAGGACCGGTAACAAATAACATGTAAGGTAAGGTAATTTTCGTAAACTGGGCAAACGGACCAGCGCCATCAATCCGGGCCGATTCGTAAAGATCTTCGGGGATGTTCATTAAAATGCCTGAGGTAATTAGCATTGTATAAGGAACACCGACCCAGCAGTTAACGATGATGACAGTAATTTTGGCAATTCTTCCATTGCTTAAGAAGGGGATTGTGAAACCAAAGGCTTCTGATAACCAGATGTTAATTGGTCCGAAATCGCCAAGGATCTTCGACATCGCCAGTAAACTAACAAACTGAGGAATGGCAATTGTGACAACGAAAACCGTCCGCCACAGCTTTTTTAGTTTAATGCCTTTCTTATTAATAAGAAGAGCTAAAATCATGCCAAGAACATAGTTTAAGAATGTAGCAAAGAAAGCCCAGACCAGCGTCCAACCAAGCAAAGTCCATATTGTATTTGACAACATCTCATTGGCCCCTTGACCGGCGAATAATGTCAGGAAGTTATCAAAGCCAACCCATTGAAAGAGATTGTTGCCTGAGTGAGCACCATCAAAATTCGTAAAAGCCACGAAAATAGTAAACATCAGCGGTAGGATAACTAAGATGGTGGCGAATAAAACAGGCAAGAATAAGACCGTTGCGGAAAATCCTTCGTTAAGCAAACTTTGGACCTGCTTTGCAAAAGGTTTGGCTTGACCATGATAACCATTTGCATTCACGTCATTAAAACGAGTGATAAATAATTGCATACGGCTATGGTTTTTCCGATGTTCCTCCGGTGTAACCTTTGGATCATGCAAGCCAAGTTCTAAAATCATTTTGGCGATAACCGCGTCAATTTCAAGTGCGCCGACAAGACGGGCGATTGCTTCCTTTTTATCTACTTTTGTCCCTTCAACTAACGACTCGACACAATTTCGTTTTGAGAGTGCATCGCGAGCGTATATCGCATCGAGAATTTCTTCGGGATTCTCATAGGCATAAAGAAGATGTCGAACTTTTTCGTTTACGTCATCATAATCATTAAAACGATCAAATTTATGATGAAATTGATTAAGTTCAAATTTCGTATCAAAAATTAGTTCTTCGCGATTTGCTTCAATCTTTTTAAAATTAAGATAAGAAATGAATAAGGTTGAGAGTTTACTGAGACTAAATTGCTTTTGAAGGGTATCACGAATAACTTTTTTTGAGTGGAAGAAACGTTTCTTGACGACTTCGAATTTACCATTACTTTTTACTTTTACATCGCGAATTTCGCTGATGACATTGACATAATCTTCATAGTTTTCTAAAAATGCAACGCGGTCTTCATATGCCCTAGCATACTGCAGCCCGTAAGTTATTTTGTCGTTGTCGCTAGAAACATTTATATTTCTAAAATATAGATAGATAAAAACGAAAATGATTAGGATTGTCATGATGCCAAATAACAGGCATTGAATGGAACTGTCACCAAGAACTCCGGCGACGTAAAGACCGCTGATGGGATCAAGATAGGCTTCAGTGAACGGAACTAGTCCAGGACCAGTCAATTTGTACAAGTTATTGGCACCACTAAAAATCATAAAAATGATGAAACCCACTTGCGCCAGCATATACAAAATGCCGTTGACGATTTGTCCGCTTTTTATACTGGAAAAACCCATTATAAAAAAAGAAGTTTTTCCCGTGCCATCAACTTCTTTAAAATGACGGGCGGTCTTTTGAAATAAACGCTCAACTCTTAAAACAAGCGACTTAATGCCTTTATAGGCAAAAACAAAGATGTTGGCAAACGCTTTTAAAATGTCAAGAAAGAAAACGAGAAGCCATTTGCCTGCTTTGACAAGTCCTTGTCCGATTTCTTTAAAGAAATATTCGCTTTTGCTAATTGGTTTTACATCAGTATTAGCAAGGGCGGATACGGCGTTAAAATCAAAACCTAATTCTTTATCTTCAACTTGATTTTCAAGGTTCTTCTGATTTTTATCTTTCATGAATGTTACCTCATAATAATTTTAAGAAAAGGCAGGGATTATATCTCTGCCTTAAAGAATAGATGATGTCTAGTTATTCATTTGTGCAACAGCAGCATTAAGGGCGGCTTGAGCATCAGCATAAGGTGTCCAATCCTGAATCATGATCATATTACCAATGGCACCGATTGGATCCCAGTAACTACCAGTAATGGCAGTTGCTTGATTAACGCCAAATTCATTTTGATCAGCAATAGCAGATAGCATGATGCTATCGGCGATGGCTGGAAGGGCTCCCGCTTCGATATTCGAAGGTCCGATACCTCTTTGTTCAAAACGATATTTTTGCGAGGCGAAATTAGTTGAAAATTCAGCAAAGGCCAAGGCTTCATTCGGATAAGCTGTATTGGCTTTAACGGAAACCAATTTAGCTGAGCGGAAGGATCCTAATTGCTTATCAATACCACCGACGTTAACGGTTGGCAGTTTCATGGCGCCAAGATTATCGCCTAAAGCAGCAAACAGTTCTTCGTATTGCCAAGTTCCACCGACACCAGCAGCGACGGTCGGAGTGGCAGCAGTCATGCCGACGACGAGGTTGTCGGCTTTTGTCCAAGTCGTATCATAATCGCCTTTAAGGTCATAGATGGCTTCAACGGCCGCCACTGGGCCAGTTGTGTTAAAATTACAAACTTGAACATCGGCTGTTCCAGAGGTGTCAACGCTTAGTTCGCCACCACCGGCTAAATAAATGCTAGTTCCATACCAGCCATTGGAAATGTCATATTCGACTTTATAGCCACCGGAAGCGGCAGTCGATAGTAATGTTTCTAATTTACCGGCTTGTGCTTCACTAACAAGTGTTTTGTTATACCATAAGAAATAAGTATTGTCAGAAGTTTGTGGGAAGCCGTATAGTTTCCCATTACGTGTGGCGGCATCGATTGTCCAATCTTCATTGGCAGCGATGGCGTTTGTTTTGAATGCGCCAGCAACTTCGAGGATGTTATTGGTTTTGACCAACTCAGTCAGGTTGTCATCAACAAGGGCAAATACGTCAGCTGCAGCAACTGCGTCTTTAACGAGTTCAGTCTTGACGTCACCTTCTTTGACATGCTTCAAATCGAATGCAATGTCCTTACCAGCTTCTGTCTTTTGAAATTCAGCGATAATGTGCTCCATAACCGCCTTGTCTTCCGTAGGGGCCCACACTTTCAGGGTCAGCTTTGAACCACCACCACACGCAGCAAGCGGGGCAATGAGCAAGGCAAGGCCGGCAAACATGAGACCGTTTCTTTTTTTAAACATCAATTACTCTCCTTTCTTTACATGACAAAAAGCATAATCGCTTAACTTGCCACATTATAGTAATTAGTGTTCGGCATATATTGATTATAATTCTCGTCATATTTTTAAGCAATATCTTTTACGGGTGTACGAACTTCGGTTACTTAAGTAAAGTAACGTTCTAAATAGCAAAAAATTAGTAATTCAATAATAAAAGAGCCCATAGGGCTCTTATTTTTCGGATATGCTTATTAATATCATATTAATAAAAGCGCTTAGTGGTCTTTATATCAAACAGGTGTGCCTTCTTGACGTCAAATACAACTTTAAGATTATCGTGAATGCTAATTGGCCGAGTCGACGGAATCTTAGCCGTCAAATCACAACCAGCGAAATCGGTGTGAACATAATATTCGTGACCGAGTAATTCAGCGACTCCGACTTTAATCTCATAAATTTCACCTGGATGTTTTTCCATGTTTTCCGCTGTCGCTTCAAAAATGTCTTCGGGACGAATTCCAAAAACGACTTTGTGTGGCTCTTTAAATGATTCGGCGGTTGCTTTTAGAGCTGCTAATTGTTCATTGTGATCTTTCTTTTCTTCTTCCGACATGGCCTCACGATAATAAAACTTATCGATTTCGAAATTTATTTCTGACAAAGCTTTTTCATAAAACTCATCGTGGGCTTTTACCACTTCGACATCAAGAGCGATTTTCTTACCGTCGCTAAAGACAATGCTACCCTTTTCATATATCGCATCAATAAAGTTCATGGCCGGCGAGCCAATGAAACTCGCAACGAAAAGGTTCGATGGATTATTATAAATTTCAAACGGAGTTCCTATTTGTTGAATGTAACCACCTTTCATGACAACAATTCTTGTCGCCATCGTCATCGCTTCCGTCTGGTCGTGAGTGACATAAATCGTTGTGGCATCTAACTCCTCGTGGAGCTTAATAATTTCGCTTCTCATTTGAACGCGCAATTTAGCGTCAAGGTTAGAAAGGGGCTCATCCATTAAAAAGACTTTCGCGTTACGTACAATCGCTCTTCCTAAGGCGACGCGTTGCCTTTGCCCACCAGAAAGGGCTTTAGGCTTTCTTTCAAGATAATCTTCAATCTCAAGAATTCGGGCAGCTTCGCGAACACGACGATCAATTTCAGTGCGGGGATAACGACGAATTTTTAATCCAAAAGCCATGTTGTCATAAACTGTCATATGTGGATAAAGGGCATAACTTTGGAAAACCATGGCGATATCGCGGTCTTTAGGGGCCCGGTCATTGGAATACTGACCATCAATCCAGAGTTCACCGGCCGTAATATCTTCTAAGCCCGCGACCATTCTCAAGGTTGTGGATTTGCCACAGCCCGAGGGACCGACGAGGACGATAAATTCTTTTTTATGAACTTCTAAATTAAAATCAAAAACAGCTTGTACTTTGTTGTCATAAACTTTGTCGATATGTCTGAGTGACACATAACTTAAATCGCTTGGGGCTTCGACAACTGGTTTTTCTATTTCTTTCACGGATGAATCCTCCAATAAAAAAATACTAACACGGACAAAAAAGATTGAATAGTGCACAGTGCACAAATTTACAAATTTTTACATTTTATCGTTTCAAGGCGAAAAGATAACATTCAAAGGGACGGAGCGTAATCACATTGTTTTCGATTAATTCGTCTTCATAATTGTGCAAAAGCGTGGTTTTTGTCACGAATTTAATCGGATATTTAACTTCCTTACCGCGAAAATTAGATACCACCATTAAAGGGTTGTCGCCCTCATGAATATAACAAATGACATCGCAATTGTTGTTTTCTATAAACGAAAATTTTCCGAATAAGACTGATTCAGTAATGTTTTCTTGCTTGCGAAGGGCGATGGCAATTTTATAGAAATTTAGTATCGAGTCTTCGTCTTTTTCTTGCTGTTCAACATTAATTTCTTTATAGTTTCCATTAACTTTTTGAAGTGGTTCCACAAGCGAGAAGCCGGAATGTTTCTTATCACTCCACTGCATCGGGGTACGGGCGTTAATCCGTGAGGTTCTTCTCAAAAAGCGAAGTATAGTTTCCATATCGTATTTATGATTATTTTCAGCGACAAAATTTCGGGCGCTGACGTCGTTAAAATCACTTAACTTCTCGTAATCGACATTGCTCATGCCAATTTCATCACCATAGTAGATAAACGGCGTTCCATACATAAATAGCAAGGTAGTTATTAGCATCTTGGCTGACTCGTTGCGATATTTTATACTTCCGTACTGTGACAAGACACGGGGATGATCGTGATTATTCCAATAAAGAGGCATCCAGGCTTTTCCGTTGCATGCTTGATACCAACGAAGGAAATTAGACTTAAGTTTGATAACGTTTGTTATTAGTTCTTCATCTTTTTTATTGATGCTATCATAGGCGCCGTTTTCCCAAGCTGTATCGAAGTTAAACACCATGCTAATCGAACCCTTTTCATAGCCTGATAACTTCAGTGATTGTTCAGGTGTAATTCCGCCACCAACTTCACCAATCGTCACGCAGTCATAATGAGTGAACACTTGATCTTTAAATTCGCGCATATAATCAAATAATTCCGGACGGTTAGAATATTTACTCATATCAAAGGCCAAACCATTTTCGTCAAGGGCAACATTTGAATTATTAAACGATAAATCGCGAGCAAGATGAGCAAGAGCATCAAGGCGAAAGCCATCCACGCCTTTGTCTAAATAAAATTTGGCGAGATTATAATATTCTTCACGAAGATGGGGATTGCTCCAATTAACATCAGGCATTTTCTTTGAAAAAATGTGCATGTAATAGAGATTTGAGTGCTCATCAAACGTCCAAGTTGAAGTTGAAAAGAAACCTTTCCAGTTATTTGGTGGCATTCTTCTTCCGTTAATGTATTTTGGAGGAAGCATCAGATAATAGTCACGCTTAGGAGAGACAGGATTGTTTCGAGCTTCGACAAACCATGGATGTTCATCGCTAGTGTGATTCAAAACGAAGTCAATCACGATGCGAATGCCTCGCGTGTGCGCTTCTTTGATTAGTAAATCAAATTCTTCATTCGTGCCAAAGCGTGGGTCAACTTGTAAATAATCGCTGACATCATAACCATTGTCATCCATCGGTGATTTAAAAAAAGGGCATATCCACAAAAGGTTCACACCTAATTCTTGAAGATAATCCAATTTTGAAATAATACCCCTAAGGTCGCCAATACCATCGCCATTAGTATCTTTAAAAGCACTCGGATAAATAATGTAGCCGATAGCTTTCTTCCACCAGGTCATTCGCCGATGTGTGTTATTCATATAATAGATATTGTGACCGACAAAAAGACGAAAGACAATCGTTGTTAGTTTTTATAAGTAATTAAGAGTGTAAGCAAACATCGCCCCGAGTGAATTGCCAATAATGACAAGAATAACGTTCAGAAGCAAAGCTATGTTCCAGCTACCGCCAATCGAGAAGAAAAACATATTAGCTAGGCAGTGTTCGGTTCCAAATACGACAAAAGTTGTAATAAAAAAGACTAAGCCAACATATTTGACCCATGTCCTTTTTGCTGTCTTATGAATGTGAACCGCTAAAAAAACTAATACGCCACAGAAAAAGCCATTAATCAAAGCCATGTACCAGGTTTCGCCAGAGCCAACCATTCGCCCAACATTAATCGCATCGATGATATCAAATAACG
>JAAZFR010000098.1 GCA_012971835.1 Erysipelotrichia bacterium | reverse complement strand
TTCTCACTTAGAAACTGAGGCCCACCAAAAATATTGGCGATAAGAAGTTCTAAAGATCCAGCTTGTGGAGCATTAAAAATATCACCCTTGATAGTATCAATTAAAATCTTACTGGTGAAACTTGACAAAACCATAAAGAAAACAGAGAAAAATAAAATGACAAAGTGGAGGATGTAAATCTTTCCGATTCCTTCCATGGCTTCCTTGATGAGTTTAAAGTATTTTTTCATGTCTTTAAGAGTCTTTCCAGCAATTACATAGTGTAGCCGATTTTCTTACAAAGAAAAAGAAAGGAAACGAAAAATGTTTACAAAGATGAAAAAAGCGTTCATTCTATTTACTTAAATATGGTTGTATAATACATTTAGCGTATATACGCGACCATAATCTTGAGGTCTTGATATATTTATGAGAAACAAAGTAATTATTATCGGCTGTGGTAGACTAGGGGCTAATATTGCTGCCTTATCTTCGGAAAAAGGGCAAAACGTCCTCGTTATCGATCGCAATCTCAATGCCTTTGATCGTTTGCCGGAGTCTTTTGCTGGCTATAAAATCAATGGTGATGCTACAGATTTATCCCTTCTTGAAGAAGCCTATATTCGAACAGCGAAAGAAGTGATTATTGCTACAGGAGATGATAATATCAATCTTTTTTTATCTCATGTAGCTTCCGTTATTTATGAAGTACCAAGTATTTATGTCCGTATTGATGATCCTGAACGAGGTGCCCTTTTGAATGGTTTAAAGATTAAAGCCATCTATCCATTTGAACTCTCGATCAACAAGTTCAATTTGATGAAAGGGGAAGAACTGTAATGAAAATTGTTATTGCAAATGGCAAACATGAAGCCGACTTTGTTATTAATATGTTTAAAGGACAAACGAAAAATTTGGTTGTAATAAATTCCGATAAAAATTTTGCTGATTACATTGTGAAGAATAGTAAGGTTCCTGTCTTTATAGGTGAACCATACAAACGATTCGTTTTAGACGATTCGGGTGCGCGTGATGCTGATATTTTTATCGCTCTCGGCGATAGGGATACTGACAATTACGCGGCGTGTATGCTGGCTAAAAAAGAGTTCAATATTAAGAAGTGCATTTGTACAGTTTCGAATCCGAAAAATGTTGATATTTTCAAAAAACTCGGGATTGACAGCGTTATTTCTTCGACATACCTCCTTGCAAATTCGATTAAGTCCGCATCGTCTTTGGAAGATGTTTTGCAAACATTGTCTATTGAAGAAGACAAGATTGTCCTAACCGAAATAATCGTTGGTGACTTATATCGAATTTCAAATCAAAAAATAATGGACATCGATTTTCCACAAAATGCGACGATTAGTTGTATTTATCGTGAGCCGCACGTCATTATTCCTAATGGTTCGACCATCATTAAACCTAAAGACAAATTAGTGATAATTTCTACACCGTCGGAACAAGAAAAGATTATTAAGTTTATACAAACAAAAAAATAAGTTATGAAAAAAAATGCTTCAGGATATAGATTAGTTTTCGGTTATTTAGGAATATTCCTTGTTTTGATTGGGCTGATAGTCATTTCGCCTCTTATTGTTTTATTTTTTTACCCTGCTGAAGCAGGTGTCGCGGTTAATTTCTATCCTGTTGGACTCGGAAGCATTGTTCTTGGAGTGTCTTTATCACTAATTCTGCTTAAAGGTCGAGATAAGAAGCGCCTTGGTAAATATCAGGACTTCATGCTGATATCGATGATTTGGGTATCAGCTATAATTATTGGATCATTGCCATTTTTGTTTCGAGGAGACATGAATTTTACGAACAGTGTTTTTGAAGCGACTAGTGGTTTTACTACTACTGGTCTTTCGGTTTTTGATTTCGCTTCTAATACGAATCTTTATGGCTATCATGTTTACACTCTTTATCGTAGTCTTTTAATGTTTTTCGGAGGTGTTGGGCTCGTTTTAGTGCTTGTTAGCGCTTTATCTGATCGCTATGGCATGCGTCTTTATTCTTCCGAAGGTCATACCGATCGCTTACTTCCGAATCTAGCAAAATCCTCTCGCTTTATTCTATCAATTTATTTAGGAATAATTGTTGTTGGCGCTCTAGCTTATACATTTTCCGGAATGGATTTTTTTGATGCTATCAACCATTCAATTGCTGCTGTAGGAACGGGTGGATTTTCGACAAATCCAAACGGAATATTGTTTGTTGGTGGAAACACGATAGCAATAGAAATTATTTCAATTTTATTGATGATGGCTGGTGCGACAAATTTCATGATTCATCTTTTTATCATTCAAGGTAAGTTCAAAAAGGTAATTCGTGATTTGGAAGTTAGATTTATTCTCGTATTATTAATGATTTTTATTCCTCTTTTTGTAATTGCAATTTATTATTCTAATAGTCTCGGTGGCATTGGAGCTGTCTCATTTTATGATTCTCTTCGTCTCGGGTCTTTTTATATGGTCTCTTCGATTACCACGACTGGTTTCAATTCTTTTCAGCCAATTGCAGAATTGGGCCCAGCAGTTATTCTTATGTCTTGTTGTTTGATGCTTGTTGGCGGAGCGGCTGGTTCAACGGCAGGGGGAATAAAACTGTCGAGGGTTTTCATCGCATTAAAAGAAATGTATTATACTCTTTTTGATCGCGTTTCATCTAAAAGGGTTCTTAAACCGCGAATTTACTATCGATATGGTGAAGAAAAGGAACTTGATAATGAAGTCTTCAAAGAATCGACGTCATATTTCTTTTTATACATATTAGTTTTGTTTGTCGGTGCCTTAGTAATCACTTTGTTTCCAGCTGGTGTTAGTTTTAAAGATGCCATATTTGAATCATCAAGCGCTTTAGCTACTACAGGTTTAAGCGTTGGCGTTACACATGCAAGTCAACATCCTGGCATATTGTGGGTCTTGACAATTCTTATGCTTTTTGGTCGTCTAGAAATTATGACCATTTATTATTCTTTCTTACGGCTAAGTCGTGATATACTTGGCAAGGAAACTATTTAATTCGCTACTAAATAACAAGAGGCTATTATGTTAATTGAACTAGTAGAAAAAGCTAATATTCAAGCTTTAAAAGATCGTGATTCTCAAGCTCGAGCTGTTTTGACGATAATTATTACAAGATATCGGCAACTTTTAATCGAAGCTCGCACAGAGGCTAAAGAAGTAACAGACAACGATTTAATTCGCACTATCTCGAAAGTGGTTAAAGAACTAAGCGAAGAAAAAGAAGGCTATATCAAAGTTAAAAACGCAGATATGATCAAAGCCATCAGCCGCCAAGAAGAAGTTGCCAAAGCATTTCTTCCGAAAATGATGAGTGAACAAGAGATAATTGCTGAAATCAACAAACTATCAGATAAATCAATACCTTCGATTATGAGGCACTTTAAAAATAAGTTTGATGGAAAAGCAGATATGGGGCTTGTCAACCGCCTTGCCCGTACCCTATAATCGTAGGGGCTATATAGGGGCGTCGTATAACGGCAATACTTTGGTCTCCAAAACCAACTATGCGGGTTCGATTCCTGCCGCCCCTGCCATCTGCCTAGTGAAGCTTTGATACAATTATCAAGGCTTTTTTTG
>JAAZFR010000097.1 GCA_012971835.1 Erysipelotrichia bacterium | reverse complement strand
CTTAAACGAACGCGCTTGATTTGTCCCTTTTTTGTAATAAGAGCTAAGAACAAATCGTTTCTAAATTCATTTACCGCGAAAGCGCACATGATTTTTTCTTTATATTCAAGACTAATTAGATAGTTGATATGCCGACCTTCTTCTTTCCATTTTGTGTCGATAACTTCATGCACAGGAATATAAAGATAATTGCCGCGATTGGTAAAAGCCAAGATAAAATCTGTCGTTAACGCTTGGCCGCGATAGACTAAAACATCGCCTTCCTTCATACCTGGTAGAGAGTTAAGTCCACTACCCCGATAGGACTTAATCGAGCTTCTTTTTATGTAGCCATCCCGAGTGATTGAAATCATTACTTCTTCCTTGGCAATTAAATCTCGTTTATCGATTTGAAGGTTAATATCTTTTTCAACAATTTGCGTTCTTCTATCATCGCCGTATTTCGCGGCAATAGCCTTTAAGTCAGCAATAATAACACGATCTAATTTTTTGCGATCTTCAAGAATACCTTGAAGCTTTAAAATCGTTTTTTCTAAGGCTTCTTTTTCTTTTACTAAAGTCGAAATATCGGTATTTGACAACTTATAAAGTTGTAACATAACAATCGCTTCACTTTGCGCCTCGGAAAATTCAAACTTTTTTTGAAGGTTGTCTTTGGCGTTGGCTTTGTCTTTTGACGAGCGAATTGTCTCCACGATTTTATCAAGTATCGAGATTGCTTTGATTAAGCCATCAACAATATGAAGTCGTGTTTGACATTTGTTTAAATCGTAATTACTACGCCTCGTAATGACATCGACTTGATGGTCAATATAAGCATCAATTATTTGTAAAAGATTAAGCGTTTTTGGACGGCCGTTGACGATGGCGACAATATTGGCTGAATATGATGTTTTGAGTTGTGTCTTGTTAAAAATATAAGCCAAAATAACGTCGGGCTTTGCATCCTTTTTTAAATCGACAACAATTCGTAAACCTTTACGGTCTGATTCATCGCGGACTTCAACGATGCCATCAATTTCTTTACCATGACGTATTTTGTCGAGTTCATAGACGATAGATATCTTGACTGTTTTATACGGAATTTCTGTAATAACGATTTGCTTAGTCCCTTTTTCGTCAATAATTTCCGTTTTGGCCGCGACTTCGATTCTTCCCCGACCAGTTTCATAGATGTTTTGTAGACCTTCACTTTCATAAATAAGACCGCCTGTTGGAAAGTCGGGTCCCTTGATAAAGCGCATCAAGTCAAGGGGAGTAACATTGACATGAGTGAGCCGCCAGATGACGGCATCAATAACTTCTCGAAGGTTATGAGGCGGAATTTCAGTTGCTAATGCAACTGCTATGCCTTCACTACCATTGACAAGCAAGTTGGGAAAACGAGCGGGCAAAACGCTTGGCTCAAAGTCGGTGTCATCGAAAGTCAAATCCATGTCAACTGTCTTTTTCTCAAGGTCTTTTGTTAATTCTTCGGCAATTTCGCTAAGTCGAGCCTCAGTATAACGATAGGCAGCCGGAATGTCACCATCAATACTACCATTATTGCCTTGAAAATCGACAAGCGGCACGCGAACTTTCCAATCTTGTGACATACGTGCTAGAGCATCATAAATTGAGGAGTCCCCATGTGGGTGGTATCGACCCATGACTGCACCAACGGTATGAGCACACTTCTTGGTTGGACGTGTCGAAATATTCCCTGATTCATACATCGCATAAATGATGCGCCGCTGAACCGGTTTAAGACCATCACGAACATCAGGAATAGCTCGATCTTGAATTACGTACTTAGCATAAGTTGCATATCGATCGCCCATCACTTCTTCGAGAGGTTCGTTATGAATTTTTTCTTTAATAACTTCAACAGTTTCTGGGACTTTTTTAGCCATTAATTATTTGACCTCCTCAATGAATTTATCGACGACATTGAAATCAACGTTTTCTTCAACCCATTTACGGCGAATGGCGGCATCTTTGCCCATTAAGACGCTTACGCGTCTTTCGACAAGGAGCGGATCTTCAATTTTAACACGAATTAACTGTCGAGTGCGAGGGTTCATAGTCGTTTCCCAAAGCTGATCAGCATCCATTTCGCCAAGACCTTTATAACGAGATATTTTGTATCCAGGACCAATCGATTTCTTAGCTTTTTCAAGACCTCGATCGTCCCAGGCGTATTCATAAACAATGTTCTTATTTACCTCTTTGTAAACACGATAAAGAGGAGGCACCGCCACATAGATTTTTCCCTTGTTAACCAATGGTCTCATGTAGTGGTAAAAGAAGGTTAGCAAAAGGGTTTGAATGTGAGCTCCATCGGTATCAGCATCAGTCATAATAATGATTTTTCCGTATTTTGATTCATCAATATCAAAGTTTTGGCCAACACCTGCACCGATTGTAGAAATAATCGTCGCAAATTCCTCGTTTTTTAACATTCTATCCATTGTCACGTTGTCAGTATTAAGGGGCTTACCACGAAGTGGTAATATAGCTTGATGCAATCGATCACGCCCTTTGCGCGCTGTACCACCAGCAGATTCACCCTCAACAATGAATAGTTCATTTAGAGGATAATCCTTTGATTGGCAAGGTGTGAGTTTATCGCTGATAATCATCTCATTTTTGACCTTTTTTGTTGATCTTGCTTCTTCTTTTGCTTTGCGGGCCGCAAGACGGGCATCGCGAGAATCGGTAACCTTCTTAATTAAGTTCACTGCAAACTCTTTATTTTCATTTAAATAGTAAGTTAACTTACTATAAATAAAGTTATTAACAGCTTGAATTGCTTCTGGAGTGCCGAGTTTTGACTTGGTTTGTCCTTCGTATTGAAGTAACGATTCGGGGATCTTTAAGGATAAAATAGCAGTGAGACCTTCGCGAATGTCACTACCTTCTAATTTTCTTTTCCCTTTTAAAAGGGAATGTTCGGTAGCGAAGTCATTAACGGCTCTTGTTAAACCAATCCTAAATCCAGTCTCGTGAGTACCTCCGTCCCTGGTTCGAACATTATTGGCATAAGAATAAATCGATTCATTATAGTCTTCGATGCAATATTGCATCGCACATTCGATTTTGATACCGTTTGAGTCATCTTCAAAAGAGACGATATTGCCAAGCGGTTTTTTACTTTGATTTAAAGTTGCAACATATTCTTTAAGCCCATCCGCGTAATAAAACTCATGGGATAAGTCAGTTCTTTCATCCTTTAGGATGAAACGAACCTTTTTAAGCAGAAAAGCACTCTCCTGCAAATGGTTATAAATCGTATCCCATTTGAATTCCACTGATGAAAAGATTGTTGCGTCAGGTTTGAAGCGGACAAGGGTGCCGTGTTTATTGGTTTTACCAATAATCTCAAGAGGAATGGCGAGCTTACCACCATTTTCGAATCGAATATGATGAGCTTGTCCTTCTTGAAAAACAGTGACATCTAAGTACTCGCTTAATGCATTAGTTACGGAAGCACCAACACCATGCAATCCTGCACTACTTTTATAGACGGCATCGGAGAATTTTCCTCCTGAATGCAAGGTGGAAAAAATTAATTGAACGGCTGGAATATTAGTTTGATGATGAATTCCTACAGGAATACCTCGCCCCTCATCTTCGACTGAAAGCGAACCATCTTTGTGGATTATGACGCTAATTCTACTTCCAAAACCTGATAACGCCTCATCAACACCATTGTCGATTACTTCCCAAACAAGATGATGAAGACCAGAGGAGTTGGTCGAGCCAATATACATGGCTGGTCTTTTGCGAACACCAGAAAGACCCTCGAGAACATCGATATCGTCTGCCGTGTATGTACTTTTAATTGTTTTTT
>JAAZFR010000096.1 GCA_012971835.1 Erysipelotrichia bacterium | reverse complement strand
TGGCAGGGGCGGCAGGAATCGAACCCGCATAGTTGGTTTTGGAGACCAAAGTATTGCCGTTATACGACGCCCCTATATAGCCCTTACGATTATAGGGTACGGGCAAGGCGGTTGACAAGCCCCATATCTACTTTTCCATCAAACTCATTTTTAAAGTGTTTCATAATCGAAGGAATTGATTTATCTGACAATTTGCCGATTTCAGCAATAATTTCTTGTTCACTCATCATTTTGGGAAGAAATGCTTTAACTACTTCTTCTTGGTGACTGATGGCTTTGATCATATCCTCATTTTTAACTTTAATATATCCTTCTTTTTCCTCGTTTAGTTCTTTAACGACTTTTGCAATAACGCGGACTAAATCATTGTCGGTTACTTCTTTTTGTTCGGTGCGGGCTTCGATTAAAAGTTGCCGATATCTAGTAATAACAATCGTCAGAACTGCTCGAGCTTGTGAGTCACGATCTTTTAAGGCTTGAATATTCGCCTTTTCAACTTTTTCAATTAACATTTGCTACCTTCTAAAACTTAAGTTTTACACAGTTTCTTTTCTTATGATATCACGGCCAAGTCTAAGAAACGAATAATAAACAGCGATAATTTCAAGACGGCCAAAGAACATAACAACGCTTAAAATCCAAAGAATGCTCGGATGCTGTTGAGCATGAGTAATTCCCACGCTTATTCCAGTGCCAGTCAACGCACTAGCGACCTCAAAAAAGGCATCATCAAAGTCAATACCGACTGGAATAATCGTTATAGCAATCGTGCCGATAAAAAGCAGCAAAATGTATAAAACAACAAAGGAAACGGATTCGCTATAATGTTCTTCGCTAAATTCTTTGTCTTCACCATATCGTAAATAGAAACGAGGGCGAATAATTCGTTTTGAGGAAATGCGATTTAGAAGCGAATAGTAGACGCCCTTTAAAGTAGAGGCAACACGGAGTAGTTTAATGCCACCAGCCGTTGAACCAAGAGCACCACCAAACATCATTAAAACACTCGACATAAAAACAAGGGATGGTCCTAGATAAATAATCGGCTGATAAGAATTAAAACCTGTTGTTGTAATCGAAGAAATCATATAGAAAGCGCCGAGACGAAGAGAATCTAAAAAGGTCAACTCGCCAATTGATGAACTATGAGTGAAATAGATAGAGGCAACAAATAGGGGGATGAAAATCAAAAGCATCAGCAATAGAAATCGCACTTCAATATCGCGAAAGGCTTTTTTGAATTTACCTTGAATAATTAGAAGATGAATGACAAAGTTTGTCGCTCCTGCGAGCATTAAAATCATTGAGATAATTTCGATAGCGATTGTATTACCGCCAACTGATAAAACTCCGCCTGCACTCGTTGAAAAACCGCCAGTGCCAACAGCCGTTATTGCGTGATTTATGGCATCAAAAAAGCTCATACCAGCAATCATATAAGCAACAGTGCCTAACAAAATAATTCCCGAATATATCGAAAGAATAAGTTGTGAGGATTTTGCTAAATTAGGGATCAGTTTATCATTATGACCTTCGGAAGAATATAGGCGCATACCATATCGATCAGAAAGGGCACTAACCAAAACCAAGACAAGACCAACAGCCCCAAAGAAAATAAGTAAACTTCGATAGAGAGTATAAACGTGATACCCGTATAAATCATGATCAGCGGCAAAATCAAAGACAGTCAGTCCTGTCGAAGTGAAACCGCTCGTCGACTCGAAAATGCTCTGCGTAAAAGTCATGTCTCCCCGTAAATAGAAGGGAATAGAGCCGATAATAATTGCAAAAAGCCATACGAGAACAAGAAGAACAAAGTCTTGGTGTTTGCCAAGCTTTTCTTTTTCACGGCCTTTGAGTAAAAGGATTGCTAATAGCAGCCCGACGACGATTGTCGCTGATGCGGGTACATAAAAATTAAAGGCCACTCCAGACTCGCTGGGATAGAAAAATAAGACAACCAACGGAAGGAGGGTAATAAGACCAATGAGAACAAGAAAAATTCCCAAATACCCAAAAATTAGACTATATCCTGATGCGGGCTTTCTCATACTTATTTCTTGTTAGTGGTTTGAATAAATTTAACAACTTTTTCTTGCTCATCAGGCGTTGAGATAACAACTAATTTATCTTTCGGCTTAATAATGGTCGAGCCATTAGGAATAATGACATGCGGTTCGCGATAGATACAACTAATCGTCGCGTTTTGTGGAAAGTTAATATCCATAATTTTCTGATTAGCAATGCGATATGTTGGATTAATGACGATTTCGGTTAGAACAATTTTATCTTCTTCAATTGAGAGAGTTTGTATCACATCCTCTAAAGAGGATGCTGATTTAATCGAGTTTGCTAAGAGATAAGTTGAAGATATTACGCTATCGATACCGAGTCTTTTAAAGATATCGACGTTCTTTGGGTTTGTAACTGTGCAAATACATTTTTTAACATTGAATTCTTTTTTTGCTAACATACAAGTGGCATAGTTATCGGTATCTTTTTCGCCTAACGCGATAAAAATATCCGCATCTCGCACCCCGGAATCTTCAAGAACAAAGCGCTTATAAGGCTCGCCGACAAAAACGGCAACCTTATTGTTTTTAACAATATAGTCGGCGAAATTTTTGTCTGAGTTAATAACAATTAGATCCTTGGTTTGATCTTTAAACATATTGATGACGAAGTCGGCTTCGTGTTTGCCATTGGCAATGACGATTTTCATTAGATATTTTCTCCTTTCATTAAGTTGAACTTATTCAATGATAGTTCGAAAGGATAAATGGCTTTAATTTTTAGACCTTTAAGTAATACTCCACGTTCAGGATCATCAAGGCGAACATAAATATTTGGTATTTCATATATAACAGATGCAACATGAGCCAAAAAGAGATTAACATTATCATCACCGGTTGCGATAACAACTTCTTTTGCTGTCTTGACATAGGCTTCTTCAAGCAATGACAAATCAGTCGCGTCGCCATTAACCGTGTAACCAGAAAACGACTCCGGCAAACGATCAAAAGCATTGCGATTGCGGTCGATAACGAGCACATTCTGCCCTTTTTCCGAAGCTAAGGCGGCAATATTGGCCCCCAGTCTACCACAGCCGATAATAATTACTTTGTTTCTCATAAATATTAAGACCTCAAGTTTATGGTCGCGATTAATACGCTAAATGTATTATACAACCATAATTAAGTAAATAGAATGAACGCTTTTTCCATCTTTGTAAACATTTTTTGATTCCTTCCTTTTTCTTTGTAAGAAAATGGTCTAAACTATTTAATTGCTGGAAAGACAAAAAAGACATGAAGAAATACTTTAAACTTATTAAGGAAGCCATGGAGGGAATTGGAAAGATTTATATTTTCCATTTCATCATTCTTTTCTTCTCTGTTTTCTTTATGGTTCTGTC
>JAAZFR010000095.1 GCA_012971835.1 Erysipelotrichia bacterium | reverse complement strand
ATAAATCTTACTGAAAGCCAAAGAATTAAAGCCGATATCGCAAGCGATAGTGCAATGTAACCTAGATGTGGACCATCGAACAATGATCCAAGAATTATTGTTTTCATATCATTCACCCTTATGGCAATGCCGTTTTTAACTTTTAGTATTTTAGCAAAGAATAGCGAAGGTGTTGACCATTTTTTAATTATCTTCAGGCAAATATAGGTATTTAATGCATTAGCATTACATTTTTCGCATTATTACAGTATTTCATATTATATTAATATTTAAGTAGGACTATCTTATCAAGGAGCCAAATAATGAAATCAATTTGGAGGTCGATAAAATCTTTTGATTGGAGATTATGGATCGTTTTAAGCGCGACACTACTGATTCCTGCATTCTACCAGACAGTGAGGATTTTTTTCTTAGGCGACATGCCTGCTGATTGGGGTGTCAATATCGCCTCACAATTGGCGTGGGTAAATTTGATTTACGAGGTAATACAAGAGGCGTTTATTTTGCCTTTATTCTTTCTTCTTGGACAAGCGATTAGCAATAGGGCTGAGTTAGAAAATAGAACTCGAACAGGAATCATTATTACAGGCGGTTCCTACCTGCTATTGTCGATTATTATTGTCGCTTTTGCTCGTCCACTTTGCCAATTAATGGCAAGCGACCCAAATACTCTTGATACGACAGTCGAATATATTCGACTTGAATCAATTGCTTCATCGATATCAATTATTGCTAAATTCATCACTGTTCTTTTCGTGACACTCAAAAAGGATAAATACATGTACATTATTCTTGCTGTGCAAACGATACTTTCGATTATTCTAGATACTTTTTTAATTAGCGATTTGTCTTTTTCTGCTCAGCTAGGAGTTAATGGTATTGCAATTACGAACATAATTGCATCGATAGTCTTAGTGGGGCTCGCTCTAGCTATGCTATACAGAGAAGACATTCAACTTTTTAGAAAAAAGAAGCTTGAATTTGCTTGGCTCAAGAGCTATGGAAAAATTGGGTTGTGGTCCGGTTTGGAGTCTTTGATTCGCAATGTCGCATTTATGCTCATGATTTCTCGTCTTGTAAACGTTATTGTTGAACAAGGCAACTACTGGGTGGCCAATAACTTTATATGGACTTGGTTACTGTTGCCAGCAACAGCTCTTTATGATGTTATAAAAAAAGAAAGCGCTGTAGATAAAAATAATATTAGGACGAAGACTTTGGGCTATTTAGTTATCACGACCTTCTTCTCAATTGTTTGGCTTTCGTCAATACCATTATGGCAGCCTTTTTTACGATATGTAATGAACGCTGAAGCCTATGCCACAATCGAATACATAGTTTTGGTACAAAGTGCTTTCTACATAATTTATATGTACAATTGCATTTTTGACGGAACGATATATGGCAGAGGAAAAACATTCTACATGTTTATACAATCGGTTTTAGTGAATTGCGTTTACTATGTAATTATGTTTATCTTATGGATTACAGGCATTTTTATACCGACCCTTTTCTCAATATCAATGATGTTTGGGATTGGGATGGCTCTTGATTTAATTCCTACAATTGGGTGCTATTTATATCTTCTTAAGAAAGAAAATATCATTATCCAATGGAAACTTTAATCACCCCTTGCAAATACACAAATAAATCATATAGTTAAACTTTTATTACTTATAAATCTTAATCAAATCGAGAAACTTAATATTTAGTGCTATTTGCGAGAAACCTTGAAACCCATT
>JAAZFR010000094.1 GCA_012971835.1 Erysipelotrichia bacterium | reverse complement strand
TACCAACTTTAATCTCGCCTTTTCCATCTAAACCTTGAATCCGAGCAATATTACTTGTCATCTTATTAATTACAGAATCACCGAGATGATGACGCATAATTGTAAATGAGTGTTCAATCCCGCCAATACCTAACGGCATTTCGAAAAGCATTTTGCCTTTTTTGTCGGCGATATTAAAAGCACAATGGTCGGTGCCAATCGTATCGATGTGCTTTTGGTTCGTAAATAGTAATTTACGGGAAACAAAGCTTCTCAAAGGTGGGGCAAAAGAATATAAATAACCGTCTTCGCGTTCCAAAGCATCGTGGGTAAAAGTGAAATATTGAGGACAACTCTCGATGAAGAAACGCTTATTGAGAATATCTCCATAATTTTCAATAAGGGCTTCAAGAGTGTGGCCGTCACTAAGATGAACCATGTAAAGCTTCCCGCCATGCTGGCGAACAAGTTCGGCGAGTTTTAGCGCTTCGCTTTTTTCGGCTTCTGATGAACGGCTGATTGGTAAATCTTGATAAGTAAAGTCCTTCTTCACAACTATCAGGTCATCGTTTTCAACATGGGCTAATAAAAGAAATTTATATTTCTTTGATAATTCAAGGAGCTTAATAATATCTTTTTCATAAGTCCGGCGGCCAGAGTCAGAATAAGTCGTGAACAACTTTAATGTATGTATATCTAAACTTTTCATTTTTTTGACGAATTCTTCTAAATCGCCCGTCGGATTTTTAATACAGGCATGAAGACGAAAATCAATGACGGACTTACTCGCTAACGCAATGCGTTTATCATAGGCAAGTTGCAGTTCATCAGCGTTACTACTAGGATCAAGAAAATCGACAATCGAAGTGACTCCGCCATAGGCGGCAGCCACCGTCCCGTGATAGAAATCATCCACGGATTTATATTTACCTAAATCGAGTTCAAAGTGTACGTGAGGATCAATGATACCCGGTAGAACTTCAAGTCCTTCGGCATCGACAACTTGTGAGGCATCCAAAAAGTCATCGCTTATTAAGGCAATTTTTCCTTTTTTGATATAGAGATTGTGTGTTTCCCAGTGACCATTGATGTAGAGTAGGCCGTTCATAATTGCATAATCGTACATGATTCTACTCCTCTCCTGGAACTTTTATAAGTTCATAATCGCTAATAGCGAAGTGTGTGGTAACGGGTTTAACAAGATCTTCGCGGACAGCAATGACAAGGTCGAGTCCGCTTACTAAGACTTTTTTGAGGATGTTATGGTAGCCTCCTCCCATAATTTCAAGAACGCCAACTTCATCAAGATAAATAGGCATTACTTTCTTTTCGATGAATTCATCAACAACGCTTTCAAGCAAGGACAATAAGTTTAAATTCAAGTAGAAGGGTCCGAACTTACTGCTATGAGTGAAATCTTGATGGTAATGGTTTTGATAAATCATCCAAGGAATGGTGTTGCTATTGCTGAGGCGAAGCATAATGTAACCGTAAACTTCCTTGCCCTTCATCTTTTTAATGGCGGCAAAGCCGTCACCAATTAGATTCTTTCGATACTCATTAATGAGAGTCGTGGTTTTACCGGCATTAATTTTTCCAGCAATGATTTTAACCATTAAGAGCCTTTCTAATTGTGATGCTTGCCACCATGAAACAAAGTATGTTCCCTTATAACAAATTCGGAATGACAACCGCAAGAACAGCAAAAACTAATGTTAGTGGTGATAAAACATACATGAGCCAGTTCGGCGATTTAATCGTTACTTTCTTCATCGTAAGTAAAGCTTGAGCTAAACGATAAACGCCATAAATGATGGCGAAGACCAATAATTCGTAGGCACCATTGACAAAGATAAAGCGCGTACTTGCCTCAAAATTAGAAAGCTGAGCAGCAAGATTACCGCTAATGGCTGATTGAATGCCTTGGTTAGCTAAGAACAAAACGCGCCACGATACGATAGCTAAAACAATCGCCCCGAGATGAATAAATGTTTGTTTGGCTGGTGAAGTTTTCTTTTCAAAGATATAGCTCACAGCAAAGACGGTGATTGATTCCAAAATAATCGAAATCATTGGCGTATAAACTCTCATTAATCCTTCCCAATGAATTGG
>JAAZFR010000093.1 GCA_012971835.1 Erysipelotrichia bacterium | reverse complement strand
GCTCGTTCAAAAGCAAACTTGTTTGGCTATGAACCTTCACAAGATGGGGTTCAGTTTATGACAAGCCCAACGATTGACACGAATAATTACTCAATCGGCATGACAGGCACTCACACATATGCTGACTCATGGTATCGCTGGAATGGTATTAGTATGAGAAATTATGAATACGATAAAGTTACAGAAACGAAAGATTATGACAATACACCAAAAGGTAATTTTGCTAGTAATCGTTTTGAAGTAATTACGACGGTCATGGTTGACTACGATACTTTCTATAATCCTGATGCTTGGTTCCATGTTTGCCCGTGGGTAAGTTTGGCAACTGCCAATCACGAAGTCTTGCCTGATATTGGTAGAATTGCTTATATGCAGTCATACATCGGTAATGATAATTATGATCCGATTGGCGGAATTAAGGATCGTACCGACACATATCGTGGACGCTTTTATACGAATTACGTGGCTAATGTCGGTGAATACGATTGGGGATTTGCTGATCCCGATGTGGCGACCGTGGTCGGAGACAGCGAGACAACTCTAAGAGAAGCATATGAAGCTATTGACTTGCCGATATTTAATGTCCGTTATGTCGTTAATGAAAATTCATTTGATTTATATATTAATGGTTTCCACATTTATCATGAAGATGAAGCTTTTTATGATGAAATCAACTACACCAACCAAGAGTACTGTATCGAATCTATTGAGTTTCACGGCGTTAATTACGGTGATGGAATTGATAGCGACGGTGAAGGCGAAGACACGGTAGCAACGCCGCTTGATGGATATCTAGTCTCCTATACTAATCCGTTAGTTCGTGAAATTGTCTAATATATTGACATTAACAAATCAAAGACCGCATAAATGCGGTTTTTCAAATTTCTTATAATCAATATAGTATATTGGTATAATTTTCATATGCCAGTTCATAAATCAGCAATGCGCTATCTAAGTCACCCCTTTCCTCTGCTTTATGATGAAAATTCAAGAATTCTCATTTTAGGCAGTTTTCCTTCGGTTAAAGCTGTAGCGGATGGTTATTATTATGCAAACCCTCATAACCGCTTTTATAAAGTGATGAGCGCCATATTAGGCGTGAATCTTGTTGATGTCCAGTGGGAAGAAAAAAAGCAGTTGCTCTTAAAACACAGAATTGCCCTTCATGACTCGATAGGGTATTGCCACATTTATGGTTCAAGTGATGCCAAAATCAGCAATGTCCAACCTTCAGATTTACACACCATTTTTCGAAATGCGAAAATTGAAAAAGTTATTTGTAACGGGGCAAAAGCTTATCAAGAATACATGCGTTTTTTTCAGAATGTTAACATTCCTGTTGCTAGCGTGCCATCGACCAGTCCGGCAAATGCCAAGATAAGATTAGATGATTTAATTGCTGCTTGGCGAAAGGAAATAGCCGATATTCTTGAATTGGAATAATCGATAAATACTAAACAAGAATAGATAAGACACAGTGTGTCTTTTTCTTATATCTATTCCTAGCTATGACGAAAATTCGTTGACTAAGTCAATGAAAAATCATAAAATGCGATAGTCACGGGGTAGAAATATGAATACAAAAGAATGGAATTCTAAGTTTATTATGTATCGTCGGACCATCAAACATCTAAAAGATGAGATGAACCGCAACCTCAACAAGCAAGGCATTTCATTACAGCATGCAACTTATTTGCTTCTTTTAGCCGATAATGGAAGTTTGAGGATTAAAGAATTGAACACCTTGTCAGATAATGATGCGGCCTTAACAACAAGAGCAATTAAGTTACTTAAAGAAAAAAATCTGGTTGGACAAACATCCGACAGCATTCGCAAATATAAACTATTTTTGACCGATAAAGGGAAAGATGTTGTTCGTTTCATTGGTGAAGTTCTTGCTAATCTTCGCAACGAACTGGCAAAAACGATGCAAGGCGAAGGCCAAGAAGCGCTATTAAGCGCCATTCTAGGTTAATCTAGGGATAAAAAAATGGAAATAATTTTAGATAATGTATTAAAGATTTATTTTTTAGTTTGTTTATTGTTGCTTATTTTATATATACCAAGGATGTGGTATTTCTTGGCGGCTTTTCGAAAGCACCCTCGCTTACAAAACGCTATCAAAAATCGCATTGCAATCCTCGTACCTGCAAAAAACGAAAGCAAGACCATTCAAAATTTATTCGATTCATTGAATAAGCAAACATATGATCGTTCGATGTTTGATGTTCATGTAATTGTGGAAGATCCTTTAGATCCGACGATAGCGATGGCGAAAAAATCAGTCAATGCAGCAGTTCATATTGTTTTAGACCAAACCCGCAAGGGAGAAGCTCTTGACGGAGCTCTTAAGGCAATTTTAAAAGAAAACCCAACTAAATATGATGCTTTTATAATTATTGACGCCGATAACTTAGCCCACCCTGATTTCATCTTAGAAATGAATAACGCTTTAGCAAGCGGACGGCAAATCGTTGTTGGCAAGAAGTACATTAAAAATTGGGAGTCATCAGACCGCAAATCGCGTTCACTAGTGAGCAATTGCACCTCTTTGGTATACACAATGGTTGACGACCTAGGTAATTCACATCGCAACTCGCGCAATATTCCTGTGAGTATGTGTGGAACGGGCATGATGGTTCGCGCTGATGTAATCAAACAATTAGGAGGTTGGCCATATCGTACTTTGACTGAGGATTTTGAAGTGATGGTCGATTGTCTTTTAAAAGGGTTTACTTCTTTATATTACCAACACGCAATTGTCTATACCGAAGAAGCAGTGGAGCATCGCGTATCCTTTAAACGCCGAATGCGGTGGCTAACTGGTTTTACACAATGCAATCGTAAGTATCGGAAAGCAATTGTTCGAAAGACATTTTTTGAAGGTAAGATTATTTGGAAAAACTTTGATTTTCTTTATTCTCTTGTACCGGTTTATATTTTTGCGGGAATAAGTTTAGTTTTGGGTATTGTCGGATTGTTGGCAGCTGGCGCTTATGCTCTTTTCTTTCAACCTTTAGCGTGGCCGATTCTGAAAATTGCTCTCATATCAATTGGTCTAGTTTATGGTGTTTTATGCTTGTTTACCATTCTCACCCTTATTGTTGATCGCAAGGTTATCAAAATGACCTTTTGGGAAGTGATTGCCGTCATTTTCTTAAATCCTTTTATTCTCAGTGAGTTCGTTTGGATATTCATTCGTATTTTCACTTCGCCCGGAAATTTGCAGTGGGACAATGTCGATCGAATCAATTATGTAGCCAAAAAGGATGAATAGTAATGGCTCTTCAAAAAGAAGAACTTATTAAGCGAATTAAGGAATGCGAGGCACGAGGCGACTTTCATTTTAATGTCGAGCCAATCGATGATGAAAGCTATGACCCCGTTGATGAAAACTATCCTTATAATTGTAAAAATGTATTGGATTGTCTTTTTCATTTTATTATTCGTTTAGCAGCGATCATCGCCGGAGTATTCATTAATCGAATTGCTTTTGGCATGAAAGTTAAAGGTCGTAAGAATCTCAAAGGCGTCAAATCTGCAATCGTGACATGCAATCATGTCAATAACTTTGACAACCTCATGGTGCGAAGTGCCTTATTTGGCCATCGACTATATATAGTTGTCGGTGAGTTTAATAATAAAAAAGGATTCTTTGGCAAATGCTTAAGAGCGGGCGGAACTCTTCCTCTCAGCGCGAACCTTAGAGCGATGATCAACCTTCGTAAAGCGGTCGACAAATTACTTAAGAAACGTAACTACATTCTATTTTATCCTGAAGAATCAGAGTGGTGGATGTATGAAAAACCTCGTCCATTTCGTAATGGCGCCTTTCATTTTGCCGCGACTTCTAATGTGCCGATAATCCCCATCTTTCTTACGTTTTCAGAACCAAAAGGCATACGGGCAAAGATTATCAAGAGCAGGGTTGTGACCGTCAATATTATGCCGCCTATTTACCCAGAAACGCATCGAAGTGTCAAAGAAAATGTCGATTCTATGCGCGAAGCAAACTATAAAGCCTGTATTAAAAAATACGAAGAATTTTATCAAAGGCCGATGGTTTATGACACGATCGTTCCCTGCGAAGAGTGCCAAGATGCTCAAATAGCATCCTCGTGACTACCGAGTGCTATAATATTTCCATGAAATTGCGTTTATCGGAAAAGGCAGCCACGATTATTAAAGTAATTGCTTTCGTTGTTATTTTCGGTACCCTAATTGGTCTTTTTGTCTACTATTTTGATTTTTTCTATTCGCTTGTTGATGTTAGTAATCGCCAAGCTTTGCGCGCGAAGATGGTCGACATGGGCATGTGGGGCTACGGCCTCGCCTTTTTAATACAATTTGCGCAAGTGGTTATTTCCTTTTTGCCAGGCGAAGTAGTTGAATTGTTTTTAGGAATGGCGTACGGGCCTTTTATTGGTCTTTTAATCGCCCTTCTTGGCGTTATCGCTGGAACGACTGTTGCCTATTATCTAGCCAAGTGGGTTGGTATCCCCTTTGTCCGCTTATTCATCAAAAAGAATTATTTTACTAAATACGCATTTTTCCAAGATGAGAAAAAGATTGCCTTAGGTGTCTTTGTTGTCTATTTAATTGTTGGTCTTCCTGTTGATACCGCCACTTACTTGGCGCCCACTCTGAAAATAAAGTTTTGGAAGTTTTTGCTTCTTTCGACAGTTGCGCGTATTCCAAAGATTATTTCTTCGACCATTGTCGGCCACTACTTGGTTGAGGATAATTTATTAGTTTCGCTAATTGTCTTTTTTGGCACCGCCCTCATTAGTGTTATTGCCGTTATAATATTCCACTTCGTCAATAAACATAAGAATAAAAAAGATACGATGAATCAAGCGTAATTTCGTTTCACTCTTGTAGATGAAACATTGATTTGATAAGGTATTT
>JAAZFR010000092.1 GCA_012971835.1 Erysipelotrichia bacterium | reverse complement strand
GCTAGCGATGCAATTCGCATGGAATTATTCGGGCGCGTTGATAATTTTTCAAAAGAAGAAATTGTATGGAATACTTTCGAAAACCTTATATTTGAAAAAGCAAAGACATGCAAAACCGTTATTGCCGATTCATCGGCAACCGCTAACGAAAGACGTCTACGTTGGGCAAAAATGTTTCGCGGGACCTTCGACATTATTGAACTAGTATACTTTGATATTCCGTTTGAACTATGTCTTGAGCGGAATGAAAAACGCCACTTGACCATCCCATATAACGATATGCTGGTTATGAAGGAATCGTTTGAAACTCCATCCGAGGAAGTTTTAAAATCATACGACAAAATTATCAAAATCAGAAAATAGTTTGTATTGTTAAAAACAATCCGATCAGAGCAGCACTTAAAGCGAATAATGAAGGTGCAGCACCATAAATAAAAAACTTAATAAAAGAAAATTTTATTTGATGACTTTTTAACGATCCCATCCACATCATACCGGCCAATGCACCGATTGGTGTTAAAAAAGCGCCGAGGTTACTGCCAATGATCGAGGCATAAACGGCCCGAGTAATTATTGTATTATCAGCATAAGAAGTGACTGATGAGTAAAAAACACTCATCGGGATATTATTAATAAAATTAGATAGTAGAAATGAAGAAAGACCATATTTAACAATAGTTAGCGAGCTGCCAAAAAGGTCAGCGATCATAGTGGTAACTCCGTGCTTATTTAAAGCTAAAACGATAACAAACATGGCAATAATAAAAGGAATCAAATCCCAAGGCAAACGGCAAACTGTGTTCATAATTTCAATGGGTTTTTCTTTTTTGAAAACCTTGTATATTAACGCAGTAATCAGCAAAAAAGCTGCAAAAATCAAAGTAATTAAATACATTTCAAATCTGATATAGTGCGCGATAGTAAGAAAAACCGTACAAGCCCCTAAGGAAAAAAGTCCGATCGATAGAAGAAAACGGTTACCAATTTTTATCTCTTCAACTTCTTCATTAATTGGTGATAATAATTGCTTTTTGAAAATCATGATTAGAAGAAAAAAGGAAATAATTCCAGCAAAAATTGTCGGCAGGTACATCACCTTTACATAGTCGAAAAAACCAATGTTATGACTTGAAGCGAGATAAATGTTAGTCGGATTACCAATAATAAACATCATGCTCCAAGTATTGGCCGCCACAAAACTCGCAAAAAGATATGGCAGCGGATTGATTTTGGCTCGCTTGGCAAAATAGCAAATGAAAGGCGTGAATGTCAAAATGATGATGTCATTACTCGTAAACATAGTCAAAACGGAAACGAGGAAATAAAGAATAATAAACATCGTCATTTGACTCGACTTTTCTCTCCTTAAGGTGACTGATGCTAAAAATCGGAAGAATCCTACTTCATCTAAAAAGAGCGACATCATTGTCATGGATAAGAAAAGGGCAAGAATTTTTAAAGGGTTAATCACACTGTTGGCTGTTAAACCGGAAATGACTTCAGGGAAAGAAATTAACCCTAAAGATAACAAAATAGATGCGCCAATAAGAGGAATTAGCCAATAAGTATTTATATTTAATTTCCGAAATTTGATGTCGGGTTTAAAGAGTGAGACCCCAATCATTGTCAGGCAAGTAAGAAGTGACAAGGCGATAGTCCATGCCATAAAATTACCCGTTTTATTCTTTCGGAAAGATGAATCCGTAAGGTAAATCTTAATCCTTTTTATGATATTTTCAATATGTTTAATAACCGTTCACATGTTTAACAATTAAACATGCTAAAATATTGAAAGATTTAACAATTCAAAATCCGAAAGGTAAACATGGCAATATTAGTATCCGAAGCCTGGAAAAAGAAATATCAAATAGCG
>JAAZFR010000001.1 GCA_012971835.1 Erysipelotrichia bacterium | reverse complement strand
TTTTCGACTTCACCGATATAGTGTTGATCGGCGATTTTTGCGAAGATTCTTTGAAATTGTAAAATGCGGACTCTATCATTCCCCTGGTCCACCATTTGAAAAACGCAAATCATGGCTTGTTCAATTGAATAGGAAGTGAATCGCTTCCCAAATCGCAGAAAAGGAAGAACCGTTTTGTCTTCATCAATTTGCGCGATTAAGGTTTCTAAATACCCGCGAATATTTGTCGAAGCGAATGGGATTAGTGCTTCAAGCGATTTATAAATGTTATAGCCATTACGAATGTATATTTCAAAGTAGGTAAACAATTTAACAAATTCTTTTTGACATGTATATATCTTTTTGTTGATCAAATTGTCGTAACGATATGACAAAAAGAATAAGTAAATAAATAAGAAAAGAGGCAAAAAGATTAGTAGTAGATATTGTTTCATGATTATGACAATCACCGAAAACATAATCATAAACGAAATGGTGATAATCACCTGTTTTTTCGTTTCTTTTTCATATGAAAGACCTGCTTCGTTTATCTTTTTTTCAAATGGTTTCATGATGGCTGCTTTCTTCAATGGGAAGGCGAGTAAATTTATTGATGGCTAGATGAATCGAGACAAGCAGTAGCGTAAAAAGCAATGATGTCATCAAAATGACAATGAGGCCATTAAGCATTCGTGAGTAAAAAGAGCTTAATCCAAAGCGCACAAAAATAACTATTCCCAGTGTTATAAACCATAAAATGAGAAACTCCATCGTTCTTCTGATAGAAAGAGACCTGACTACAATCATCGTTTCTTCAATGCGGTTAATTTCTTGAAGTAAAGTCTCCGCCATCGTAAGAATGTCTCCTCCTTGATCCTCGTATAAAGTTAATATGTTTAAAAACATATAGTAAATGTCGAAACGGAAATATTTATTCAAGTAATCGATCCGCTCACGAATCGCGAGATGCTCAATAAATTCTAATTCATTTTTGAATTGTCCATCGGCATTTATTGTTGCATTTTCAAATGCTTCAGCAAGCGAGCCTCGAATACTCATTGATAAAAGAAAATTATTTACAAATTGTCGACATTCACCCGCGCATTTATAAGTAGTGTTAGATTGATAAACTTTTTTCTTTGCGTGAAAAAAGAAATATAAGAAATAGATAAGACATATCGCCATGGCAACGTAATAATTACCGCTCGACACATAACCAAGCGCTCCACAAATAAGGGATATCAGAAAAGAAATCAACAGTATCTTCATATCGTGAATCCTTTGGCTATTTCTATTGCCTTTGATGATTGATTAATCAGCGAAAGAAGAAAGGTTGAGGGTTTTCCGTATTTGTCTTTTTGACCCACTTTTTGATAAATGGGATTTAAATGACCAGTTTCACTGTCATATTCGAGGATTATTGATAAGTATCGTGATATTTTTCCACTGCTTGAAACATTTTTTTCAAGAAAAACAAAGTAGCGGAAATGCTCATTAATATCGTTAAGCGCCTCGGAATATATCGTTTCATGTCCATTCATAAGAATCATTCGCACCATCCGATTAGGTATTGTTTCTGCACTCTGTGCATGAATCGTTGTAATAACAGGGTGTCCGGTCATCACTGCATTCAAAACATCAAGCATTTCTTTTCCGCGACTTTCAGCGATAACAAGCCAGTCGGGATTACTTCTTAAAGCATTGCGGATCAATTCTTGAAAAGAGGCTTGATAAATGTGTGAATTTACTTGCCAACAGTTTAAGTCGATCTTCGCATTTGCAGAATTATAAGTAAGTTCCTGAACGTTATCGATAACAACGACGCGCGAGTTCGGAGGAATCAGCGAAAGGAGATATTTTTGTAGTTCGGTTTTCCCCACTCCTGTCTGGCCACCTATAACAATCGAAAGTTGATTAGCAATCAAAACTTCTAGCAAAAGAGAAATTGTTTGGGGCATGAAATGCCCATCATTGCAAATCCTCGGCACATAAGAGCCTATTCTTAATGAAAAGGTTGGAATTTTCTCATCATTCAGTCG
>JAAZFR010000091.1 GCA_012971835.1 Erysipelotrichia bacterium | reverse complement strand
CGCAATTTTGTGCCCAACTACGCTTTTAGCCAGACAACACTATGAGCGCGCAATCGAACGTTTTTCAAATTTTGGAGTTAGAATTGCAGTGTTTTCTCGCCTTATTCCTGATTCAAAACAAAGGCATTTTGCCGAGTTGGTGGCTAACGGAGAAGTTGACCTTGTTATCGGTACTCATCGATTGTTATCTAAGGATATTGTTTTTAAGGATTTGGGTTTGTTAATTGTTGATGAAGAACAACGTTTTGGCGTTGAACAAAAAGAGCGAATCAAAGAGTTGAAAACAAACGTCGATGTATTGACTTTAAGTGCAACGCCGATTCCAAGAACTTTGCAAATATCTCTATTGGGAATTCGTCAACTTTCGCAAATTAACACCGCCCCCATCAATCGAATGCCGATTCAGACTTATGTTATGCAATATCGAGAAGATGTTATAAAAGAACTAATTGAAAGAGAACTAGCTCGCGATGGTCAAGTGTTTTATGTTTATAACAAAGTATCGACTATCTATCAAACCGCTAACCGTATCCAACGAAAAATTACCAACGCAAAAATCGGGGTTGTTCACGGACAAATGGATCGTGATGAAATCGAAGATGTCATGATGAATTTTTACTCAGGGAATTTAAATATTCTCGTGGCAACTTCGATAATTGAAAACGGCATCGATATCGCTAATGCTAACCTGATTATTATTGAAGATGCTGATCGTTTTGGATTATCGCAACTATATCAAATTAAAGGCCGAGTTGGACGAGGAAGTAGAATAGCTTATGCATATCTTTTTTATCGTGAGTACAAAACAATAAATGAAAAGGCTCTCAAACGACTTAAAGCGATTCAGGATTTTACCGAGCTGGGAAGTGGTTATAAAATTGCTCAACGGGATTTAATGATTCGTGGTGCGGGCGACATTCTCGGACCTGAGCAAGCTGGTTTTATTGACTCAGTTGGCATTGATTTATATTTAAAGATGCTTTCGGAAGCCATTGAAGAAAAGAAAACCGGCAAACCAACTGAAGAAGCTAAGGCTGCTCATCTATTTAATATTGAAGCTTACATTCCTGCCAACTATGCAGAAAAGAAGGATAAGATTGAGCTTTATCAAGATATTGAGTCGGCAAAGACGATTAGTGCTCTTAAGAAAGTGATAGAACGAATGCGAGATATTTACGGAAGAATTCCTCGTGAAGTAGATGCACTCATTCGTCAGAAGAGAATTGATTTGCTTTCCAATGGAAAATCATTCTCTGGCATCATTGAGCTCAGCGAAGAAATAATCATTGAACTATCACGCGACTTCTCCTCGATAAACGGAATAGGTAATAGTCTTTTTGAGAAGATTACCCCATATCTAGCTAAGGTTAAGGTTTCGTATATTCAAAGAACATTGAAAATCCGAATGCGCAAGACAGGTGAGTGGATAAATGACTTAGAAGAAGTCTTAATGATTATCACCGAACTATACAATGACAGTGTCAAAACACACAAGGGGTTGTAAAATAGAAATATGAGATTAGATCGTTATTTGAAGGTGTCGCGGTTAATAAAAAGACGTAGCGTCGCCAAGGAAGTTGCAGATGGGGGCAGCATTTTCGTTAACGGACGTGTTGCAAAACCTTCAACAGAAGTAAAAATTGGCGATGAGCTCGAGTTAAAACTTGGCCGAAACATTATTGGAGTAAAAGTGGTGCTACTCTTGGATCACGCCGATGTTTTACAAGCCGAAGAAATGTACGAAATATTGTATCAAGAAAGTATGACTGAAAGGAGATCATAGAATGAAAATTAACTATCCGATTCAAAAAGATGCTACATATTTAGTGGCCTGCTCTTATGGACCGGATTCCATGGCCCTTCTTCATCTCTTGATGAAAGAGACAACAAAAATTGTCGTTTGTCATGTCAATTATCACAAGCGTAACATCAGTGATTTTGAAGAACGATCATTGCAAGATTATTGCGTAGAACATGGCTTAATATTCGAAAGATTTGAAGCGCCTAAAAACTCTCGGGGCAACTTTCAATCCTGGGCTCGTGAGTTGAGATATGCATTTTTCGCTAATATGTATCATAAGTATGATGCAAAGGCGCTTTTTGTTGCCCATCAACAAGATGACCTCATCGAGACATATCTAATTCAAAAACAGCGCGGGAATCGCGTCGATTATTACGGCATTGAACCAGTTATATTTATGAAAAAGATGATTGTTGTTCGACCATTATTATCATATTCTAAACAGGATCTTCTTGATTATTGTCACGAAAACCTTGTCCCTTTTTCCATTGATGTTAGCAACTTTGAAACCAAATACTTACGCAACAAAATTAGATTGCAAATTGTCGCAAAATTAACCGAGATAGAACGCTACCAAATCCTTAAAGAAATTAAGGACAACAACCAAACGTTAACTAGGCAAAAACAGAAGGCCGTAAAAATTGTTTCAAATAGTCGCTCATTACCCATCCCTAAACTTCTCGAATGCAATGAGGAAGAATTTAATGAGGCAATAATCCAATTAGTAAAACAGAGTGAAAAATTCACCCCATTAAGTAATAGTCAGCTCAAGGAAATTAGAGAAATGTGCCAGTCCAAAAAGCCAAATATCGACATTCCGCTCGGAATTGGATTTAGTCTTTTGAAAGAATACGACACATTAGTGTTGTCTGAGCAGATAAGAACACAAAATTATGAGTTTACATTGGAAAAGCCGGGAACTTTGTCTACCGAGTACTTTGAAATTGATTTTTCACACGGTGCCGAAGACCGCAATATAACCGAAAACGATTACCCGCTTACAATACGAAACTCGCAACCTAAGGATCGTTACTTGGTTGGGGGTAATTTGTGCGAAATAAGAAGATTGTTTATTGACTGGAAAATGCCGATGAGACTTCGCGCCTCGTGGCCTGTTGTTATCAATAAGACTGGGACAATAATATATGTCCCAAGGTATCGTAAAAATTTCGTTGATAATAAAAAGTCTAAGTTCATTATTAAGGTAGTAAAACTACCTTGACGAAAATAGGTAAACTATCGATAGTTAGTTCCTTCAAAATATTTAGTTATTTTGTTATGAAATGCAGTTATGTTTGTTTATAATTTAATCTACTTGTGGTTAATCATCTTTTTTTGGAAATTTAATAAATTAATCTAATCAAATTTCACTTCAGGAGGTCTTATGAACGAAGCAAAACCAAAAAAATCAATATTCGGTTACATTTTACCCTACTTACTTATGGCTGTTGCCATTTTTGCCTTTGTCTGGCTTATTGTTTCAATGCAAGGCAAGCCCGAAGTCTGGTATTTATCAGGACAACCCGGCGCTGGTAACGATCTTGATACAAATTTAAGGGATTATTCAATTAGAGTCGCAACGAGCAGTTCCGGATATCAAACGACAAAAGTTACTGGCGTTTATTATGATCCCGGCAAAAACGCTGAAGGTTCATTCGAAGTCACGATTCCCAATGAGATGTTTAAAGAACCATATGAAGTTTTAGAGGGTGGTACTCCTGTTGAACATCCAAGTTACGCAACACAATTCAAGGCCGAAATTCAAGAATATCTCGCGATTCCAGAAACCGCTACTTTTAAACACAAGGAAGCCTATTTTGTCGACACCGACGCCTTTGAGGTTAGTTGGTGGCAAAACTGGGGACCGACCATTTTGTTATTAGGAGGAGTTGTCATCGTTTCGCTCTTCTTCTTTTCTAGATTAAACACGTCAGTCAATAGCGCAAACACAAAAGCGATGGACTTCAATCGCTCTCGCGCTCGTCGCGAAGATAGCACCAAAGTTCGTTTTAGTGATGTAGCTGGTTGTGATGAAGAAAAAGCCGAAATGGTCGAAATTGTTCAATATCTTAAAGAACCTCGCAAGTTCGCAAAATTTGGCGCTAAGCTTCCAAAAGGCGTCTTGCTTGTTGGCCCTCCAGGAACCGGTAAAACTTTGTTAGCTAAAGCGGTGGCAGGAGAAGCTGGCGTTCCTTTCTACTCAATATCTGGTTCGGATTTTGTCGAGATGTTTGTCGGTGTTGGCGCTGGTCGTGTTCGCGATATGTTTCGTAAAGCCAAACAAACCGCACCTTGCTTAGTGTTTATCGATGAACTTGATGCTGTTGGTCGTCAAAGAGGCGCTGGACTCGGTGGCGGTAACGACGAACGCGAGCAAACACTTAACCAACTACTTGTGGAAATGGATGGATTTGCCGATAACTCAGGCATTATTGTTATCGCAGCCACCAACCGTGAAGACGTTCTTGATCCAGCCTTATTAAGAGCTGGTCGCTTTGATCGACAAATAACCGTCAATCTTCCTGATCGCAAAGGGCGTGAAGAAATATTTAAAGTCCATGCTCGTGGCAAAATAATTGATGAAACAATCGACTTTGCTCAACTTTCAAGACGAACAGTTGGCTTCTCTGGAGCGGATATTGCGAATATTTTAAACGAAGCAGCCATTCTTGCTGTTCGTGGGGGAAAAGACAAAGTAACTATTAAAGAAATTGATGAAGCTATTGATCGTCGTATAGCTGGTCCGGCAAAAAGTTCACGAGCCCTTAATCCTCATGAACGTCGTTCAATTGCCTTTCATGAAGCTGGGCATGCCATTATTGGCCTTAATTTAAAACATTCTGACAAGGTACAAAAGATTACCATTATTCCACGTGGTCGGACAGGTGGTCATGTCATGATGACTCCTGAGGAAGATCGTTTCTTATTAACCAAGAAAGAACTTGAAGCTCGTATAATCGGTTACCTCGGTGGACGTTCAGCCGAAGAAATCTTTTTCGATGATATTTCAACCGGAGCGCATAACGACATTGAAGTCGCTACGCGAATCGCTCGTTTAATGGTTACGGAATATGGCATGAGTTCACTAGGCCCAATTCAATACGAAAAGGATTCAGGATCTGTATTCTTAGGAAGAGATTACACCTCTACTCAGAAAAATTTCTCAACCCAAATCGCTTTTGAAATCGATACCGAAGTTCGTCATATTATCGCTGATGCTCACACGACGGCTAAAGCCATTATTAATGAGCACAAAGACGACGTTATTCTTATTGCCGAAACTCTTCTTGAAAGAGAAACAATCACGGCTGAAGAGATCGAATATCTACTAAAAAATCGCTTTCTCCCAAAAGAAGAACCAAGCGTTGAACCAGCACCAATTGCTGAAGCAACACCAACGGAAAAAGGAGAAGACAAATAGGAAGGGAAACCTTCCTTTTTTCAAAATGTGGAAGATTGGCAATTTAGAAATTAAATCGCATGTTGTGTTAGGTCCAATGGCCGGCATTACCTCACAAGCTTATCGCTTATTTTTAAAGCCCTT
>JAAZFR010000090.1 GCA_012971835.1 Erysipelotrichia bacterium | reverse complement strand
TTCTTAACCATTTTTTACGCCGCTGTCTTGTATGGTGGTCTATTCGCTATCCTCGCTAGTATCGAAGCTTTGTTTGCAATCAATTTCAGTTCATATATCTATATTGATTTATTTATCGCAGTTATTGGCTTGATCGCTGTACCGGTTTTTGTCGGTTTTATCCCCCGGATCAATGAAATAATAGATGACAATGATTATCACAAAATTTGGAGAACGGTTTTTGCTTTCATTATCGTGCCACTAATTATGCTTTTTTCGGCAATACTAATCGTTTATATTCTTACTTCGTTTGCTAATACAAATTATTATGGAACCATTTATTTGATATCGGCGCTTGTTACTGTCTTTTTGTCTTTAGCAATGATTTTCCTATTGGAACAATTTGAAGCCGATTATCCTCACATTAGATTTTTTAATAAGTATTGGCCGTTTGTAATGGTGGCAGTTATGATTGGCTTTTTTTACGAGCTGATTCTCGCTCTTGTTAGTCAAGGTTTTACATTGACAACAAGTATATATTTCTATCTTGGCCTAGCGCTTCTCGCCTTGCTGTTAGTGCGCTTGATTAAATTGTCTTATAAACTCGGTCACGGACAGATTATTGGTGTGACATCGTTTGTGACGGCAATTACGATTGCCTTCGTTCCTTTTATTAACATTCTCAATTTAGCTACCTATTCAGCAAATATCCGTTTTGAAACCCTTCTTACACAAGCTGGAATGTTGGTTGATGGCGAAATAATTCCGGCCGATAACGATGTAACTACTGAGCAAAAAAACGCCATTTCCAATTATGTAATATCTTTTCAAGATATAGGATTTGAACGAATTCGCTGTTTGCCTCAAGATTTTAAGCTTGCCGATTTCGAGGATGTTTTCGGCTTTCCACAATCCTTTGCGTATAATCCTGATTATGCCTACTTAGCATATGGCACAAACGTTGAAGTCATCGATTTTTCTAATATGAACAGCGCTTCTTATCAAGATTTTCTTTATATATCGAGTTTGAATTTGTATCAAGATATTGAAAGTGAGTATTCATCAACATATGATGGCGTGAGCGGTATTTGGACACTACTAAAAGATGATCTTGAAGTCATCGAGATAAATATGGCCGAGGCGTTAGAAAATTTTTACGAACTTTTTGAAACGAGCGTGGATTATGAATTGGATCTTTACACACAATTAAAGTACACACCTTCAAATGAAGAATTTGATGTGTACTTTATTGGCATCTCTGGATTATTTTCTTTAAATGAAGAAACGTATTCGGTTAGCGAAGCAAACTTCTATTTGGGTATAAAGTAATTTACTCGCCAATAATTTTTACGAGCACTCTTTTTTTCCGCATACCATCAAACTCGCCATAAAAAATTTGCTCCCATGGACCGAAATCAAGCTTACCGTCGGTAATTGCCACGACAACTTCACGGCCCATAATTTGTCTTTTTAAGTGAGCATCAGCATTATCTTCAAAGCCATTATGCTCGTATTGATTGTGTGGTTTTTCAGGAGCAAGTTTTTCTAAAAAAGACTCAAAGTCATGGTGCAAACCAGTTTCATCGTCGTTTATAAATACACTGGCGGTGATATGCATAGCATTCACGAGGATGATTCCTTCGCTAATTTCGCTTTTTTCTATCGCGCGAATTACATCGGGTGTAATGTTAATGAATTCGCGACGCTTTTCTGTCTTAATCCATATTTCATCTCGAAAGGTTTTCATAACTTTCCTCCTCTTTTATCTTGGCAAACAATAAAATAATTACAAGTATTTGCTTTTTAACCATCCTTTACACGTGTGTATACGGAAAATTCTTTTTGGCATATGTTAAAAATCGACATATATTGAAAACATAATAGGAGTTTGAAAATGGAAAGAAAAAAAGTTTATGCCGTAGTTTTGGCCAGCATTTTAGCCTTGAGTGGAATTGCTATTTATAATTCTCTTACTCATGATGGCTTAGCCGGTCGTGTGGGGGCGGATCCAATTACTTACTTTCGCGAATTTGATGAGAGCACTGGTCCGACAAGCGGAAACACTAATAAAAATGGATTCATTCCCAATGTTAACATGTTGCTTTACTACATTTCCGAATCAGCGCAATCATCAGAAGACTTTATTCGCTTAAAAGCGAAAGACGGAAATACTCCTGCAATCTTGATGAACTTTACAGTCGCTAATGGTCTTAAAGGTGTTGCGGTAAACTATAGCGGAGGAAATGCTCCTCTCTATGCTTTATATTCGGCAACGGCTTTCGAAAATTTTACGCCAACAAGTTCCGATGAGATTTTATCGGGAGAAGGAGGTCTGCCTTCTGCTGATTACACGAATTGTGG
>JAAZFR010000089.1 GCA_012971835.1 Erysipelotrichia bacterium | reverse complement strand
GCTGAATAGTAATTTATTAAGACGACTTCAGCTTCACCAACATAAAGCGAAGGATTGCCAACAATACGATAAGTATCGCCAATACCGTTTTCTACTTTGTCATAAGTAATTTCGTCGGCTTTTACATATATATAACCAGTTTGATCGGCGAATAGTAATTTATACCTATTTCCGTAACCTTTCTGTGTTGTTATTGCATCAAGGCGGGCCAAAAGTTTTCCTGTGAATTCCACGACTTGAGTGGATGTGCCCACTCCCTTGCTGTTGGCGATTCCCTCTAAAGCAAGAGAAAGGACGCGAATTTCCTCGATTGATAATGCTTCGGGCGCGGTGTTTGTGCCACTTGATGAATCGCTCGAAGAACTTTCGCTCGAACTATCAGAAGTATTTGAACTTGTGTCACTAGACGTATCGCTACTGATCTCGCCACTAGTATTATTTGAAGTATCGGATATAGTATCGATTGGCGATGTATCACTTGAGATGTCGGATATCTCCGTAACCGTACAAGAAGAGACAAGCAACGCTAAGGCGATGGTTAGTAATTTAAATGTTTTTATTTTCATAATGCGCACCTTCGAGCAAGTATACATTATTAATATAAAATTGACCACCCAAAGTATTTGAAAGATAGTGAAATCATTAAGCGTTTATCATAATTTTAGTTTGTTTTAAGTTTTTAGAAATTTATCTATGAAATGATATAAAAATCCAATGCTAGATCACTCATTAAAAGATTTAATTTACTTACGATAATCTCAATTTTATGAAGCAAGCATTTATATTTGCTTTACCGTTTGGCGTTCTTGTATCTGTTTTCTTATTTATATCTGCAGGTGCACATGCACTCATATCCCTTCCCAATGCAACATATCGCATTTATGAAAGTGATTTAGAAAAAGGTATCAACCGTTTCCGTTGGTTTGAATATGCCTTAAGCAGTTCAGTTATGATTGTCTTGATCTCCACTTTGTTTGGCGTTAAGGACATTGCATCATTAATTCTCATCTTTGTCGTCAATGCTTCGATGAACCTCTTTGGTCTTGTTATGGAACAACTTAATGTCGGAGCCGATAAAAAGAATTTGAAGTGGGGTCCCTTTGTTTGGGGTTCTCTCGCGGGAATCGCCCCTTGGGTCGTGATTCTTATTTATATGTTCGGCACTGGTAACTTTGATCAAGTCCCGTGGTTTGTTTGGGCGATTGTTGGAACGTATTTTGTCGCTTTTAATACCTTCCCGGTCAATATGATTTTGCAATATTTGAAAGTTGGCAAATGGGCGAACTATCTTTACGGTGAAAGAGTTTATATCATTTTATCTCTTGTCGCTAAAAGCATTTTGGCATGGCTCGTTTTGTTTGGTGCGATGCAACCCGCCTAGTCAACAGTACTTTCATCATTTAAACATTAAATGTTATAATGGCATCACAAATTTATTTGTGGTGCTTTTTATTTAATAAATTAGTGGTTATCAAGGAGGAAGATTAATGAAGATAGGACTTTTATATACATCAAACAAGGCAAATGAAAAACGTTATCCCGTGCATATCAAGCACGTGAACAAATTACGACAAGATCAATTAGATAAAATAGTGTTCGAAAAAGATTATCCCGGTATTAGTGGTCTTAAAGATAAAAAAATTAGTGTGCTTAAGCGCGAAGACATTTTTAATGTTGCTGACTTAGTAATACTACCTAAACCCGAACGCGCTGATTATAAATACTTCAATGAAAAACAAATTTTATGGGGCTGGCCACACTGTGTTCAGACACCAAGTATAGTCGATGTTGCCATAAAAAAGAAAATGACGTTAATCGCTTGGGAACATATGTTTGCGTGGGAAAGCGAAGAAAAAGGGCTACATGTTTTTCATCGCAACAACGAATTAGCAGGCTATGCCTCAGTGATTCATGGTCTTACTCTTGCGGGCATGACCGCCGGCTCCTATGGCAATGGTAAAAAAGTTGCCGTTATTGGCTATGGTTCAACGGGTAAAGGGGCAATTAAAGCTTTGCTTGGTCTCGGCGCTGAGGAAGTAAGTGTTTATTCTCAACGTAGTCGCTCGCAAATCAAAGCCGATGATAAGCGACTAGTCTTTAAAAAATACAGTGCCCACAACCATATTGTCGAAATGGAAGGAATCTCAGCATCGAAAGAGTTAATACAATATGACATTATTGTTAATTGCATTTTGCAAAACCCCTTAAAGCCAAAAATGTTCATCACTAATGAAGAAGCAGAAGGCTTTAATAAAAAAACGTTAATTATCGATGTCAGTTGTGATGAAAAAATGGGCTTTGAATTCGCTAGACCGACTTCGTTTGATGAACCAATTTTTCAAATAGGTAATATTATCTATTATGGAGTTAATCATAGTCCGAGTTATTTCTTTGAAGCGGCGTCTTATGAAATAAGCAAAGCGTTATTTCCTCATCTCCAGTATATCCTTGATCACGATACTTATGTTGGCTCTCTCGTTTTAGAAAAAGCGGTGGATATTGAACAAGGAATTATTCGCAATGCCAATATCATCTCTTATCAAAAACGAGAAAGCGAGTGGCCGTACTTACGGATAAAAAAACACAAATAGCAATAGAAAAGCGGCTGCCATTTAGGCGGTCGCTTTTAAGAAGATATGCACAAAATTAGGCGACTAAAATACGAATCGTTGCCGAAGTAGCGCTGACATTGACAAATTGAATGGTATAACCAAGGGGATTACCATTGTTTAGCAATGTATTATTCTTAAAGAATTGAGAACCATAAGTAGACATCGAGAATGTTTGTCCGGTCGTAAATAAATCGGCGTTTGAACCATTGCTACCGGTGTCAAAAGTATTTGTGCCGCCAGCTTGAATCATGTGAATGAGACGATATTCTTCATCAGCGCTATAAGAAGGTGTATTTGAGTGAGCAATACCATAATAATTGTTGCCAGATAAATCAAGTGATGTGGGTTCGAAGTAACCATTGAAATACCATCCAACCGGATAACTATAAGTGAATTTTCCAATTCGGGCGTCAACATGGTAAAGTCTCACACCATAAGTGGTATAACCGCGAGGATAACTACCGTTATAAGCGGTTTGTGAGTCCAATGCATTTAAACCAGTCGGTGT
>JAAZFR010000008.1 GCA_012971835.1 Erysipelotrichia bacterium | reverse complement strand
CAAGAAGACGAATATGTTACTCTCGCCAGAAAAGCACTAGAAAATTATGTCAAATTCGGAAAAGTAATGACTGTTGATTCTTGTCCGAAAGAAATGTTGCAACAAAGATCAGGCGTTTTTGTAAGCATTAAAAAGCATGGTATGTTGCGCGGATGTATTGGGACCATTCATCCCACCACTTCTTGTCTTGCCAAGGAAATTATACAAAACGCCATATCCTCTGGTACTGAGGACCCTCGCTTTTCTCCAGTTGATATGTTTGAATTGCGAAACTTAGTTTATAGTGTCGACGTATTAAAAGAACCAGAGAAAATTACTGGTCCTCATCAATTAGATGTGAAGCGTTTTGGCGTAATTGTTCGCCACTTAGGAAGAAGTGGCCTTCTGCTTCCAAACCTCGAGGGAGTCGATACTGTTGAAGAACAAATAAGTATCGCTCTACAAAAAGCCGACATCAAAAAAAACGAACCCTATTCACTCGAACGTTTTGAAGTTATTCGACATCAATAAAAATCAAAAAGCGATGGCATTGCGCCACCGCTTCGTTTTATTAATAAAGAAAGATTATTTCTTGCCTTCGCGTTTGAAACACATAAACCAATCTAAACAGTATTTATCTGGTGATGCGTCTTCCATTCTTTCTTTAGCAGTTCCGCATGATCCAGCAGTGGGAATAATAACATCATCGCCTGGACGCCAGTCAGCTGGAGTTGCCACTTTATCATTATCGGCCTTTTGCAGGGCTTGAATGATACGTTTGATTTCATCAAAGTTGCGTCCCATTGAAAGCGGATAGTATAAGATGGTGCGAACTATACCGTTCGGGTCAACGACAAAAACGGCGCGCACGGCTTGAGTATTTGATTGGCCAGGTTGAATCATGCCATATTTTGTGGCAACATCCATGCGAATGTCTTCAATAAGCGGGAATTTTACTTCGATGTTTTTAAAGTTTTTCCATTCGATTTCCTGAATTTTTCTTAACCAAGCGATATGGGCGTAAAGTGAATCGACGGACAATCCGACTAATTCGGTGTTAAGAGCCTTAAACTCATCGGCCATCGAGGCGAAAGTCATAAACTCAGTCGTACAAACGGGCGTAAAGTCAGCGGGGTGAGAAAAAAGAATAACCCATTTTCCTTTGTAGTCTTCAGGAAAATTGATGATTCCTTGTGTGGTCACTGCGGTAAAGGCAGGAGCCTTGTCGCCAATTAATGGCATTCTGTTAACATTTTCTTCCATTTTTAAATCTCCTTTATGGTTAAGTAATCGTCATAAAATATGACACCTGTAATATTATTATACTATGAGTAAAAGATAACTTTTAGTGATATGCTTCTTAAAAGTTAAACTGGAGAATACTCGGAAAGAAAATCATCAGTATACCAATCGCTATCATGATGATGCCACCAATGAGGTGATTATAGCGGGCGATTTTGTTTGAAACGACTTTTATTTTGAGCGTCAACATTACAATTATAAACACGACTAAATCATCGATGATAAAGAATAAAATATAAAGAAGGACATAGCCGAGACTTGACCAGCCTGCAAGACCATTTATTGCCAAAATATTAGCAAATGCCAAAGGCAGTCCGGCTGAGCACGCCACTTCAATGAAGTTGACAATTAAGGCTAACGCGATGACACCTAGCAAAGCTAGAATTAACTTATTTTGATTAACGATCTTTCTAACCCTGTCCATAAGCTTAACTCTTTGCTTTTCATCAGTGACTTCACAGCCAACATCCTTTTGACGAATATTTTTAATGAATTGATATAAGTTGTAGCCACCGGCCGCTAAAGCGAAAGCACCGACAATTATTCTAAAAGCCAAATTGCCAGCGATAAAGACGGCTGTGTTCACCCACGCCATCATCAAGGCAAAATAGAAGAGCGCTGACGTCAAAATAAATGCGCCGCCAAGTATAAAAATGCGCTTGCGATCAGCGTTTGGAAGAAGCAAAGAAATTAGAAATAGTAAAACCCACATCGCGCACGGATTAAAACCATCGACCAAACCTAACACAACCGCTACGAGGCCAAGCGATACGGTTTTAGGATCGACAATGCCGATAAGGGGAAGCTCAATTATATCTAAGACACTAGTGTCGATATCTCCGGGTGCGATTGTCTCTTCGTTAATTATTTTATTCATAACATCTACATGTTCGTTTTCAGAATACTTTTCGATGTATTTGGGTATCGAATATTTAATAATGGCATTAAAACCCAAGAACGCCTTACCCCCGATGACGGTCATCGGTGTGCCGGCTGTAATATCAAATACGTCAGCTACTTCTTCAATAAGCTCGTTGTTGCGCGTATAGTCGGGGTTTACTCCACCTTCGCTTAAATGACTGTCGGTTAAATATTTGATGATTGAAACATTATGATATTTTTCGTCCTGAGAGATTTCATCTAGAAAAACCTTTTCTTCACTACAGTGGGTACAATATTCGCTATAGAAGAAATGGATATTAACTTGATGAGGTGGCTCGGAAACTCGATTAGCTTCTTGAACGCTGAAATCACCGCCGCTCGAAGATAAAAGAAAAACGGAAGTCATTGCTAATAATAATTTTTGCCATTTACTAATCATCAATGAAACTCTCAATTTTTAAGGAAATTTCTTTAATGGATTTTTCGCCAATAAAACGAGCAACTTCCTCGTTATTTTTATAGATAATAAAAACAGGAAGGGTCTTCCAAACTTTATGCTCTGCTACGGCCTGTTTATCGTTGTCGTAATCGTATTCAATAAATTGAATATTTGGGTATTTATTTTGTAGTTCGTGATAGCGCCCAAGCATAATAAGACAAGATGGGCACCAGACAGCCGAGATAATAACTACTTTCATATTGCTTTACCAATCTTTTTTAATTCTTTGATAAGGACATCGAGTTCATATTTGGTCGTTAAATGTGAAATGCTGACGCGAATGCTTGATTGAGCCCGCTTCTCATCATTCGTTAAGGCCAAAACCGCGAGAGACTTTTCACTATTGCTTGAACATGCGCTATGATTCGAAAGAAAAATTTCTTTTTTTGACAATAAATTAATTAATTTATGGCTAGAGATACCCATTACACTGAAGTTTAAAATATGAGGCAAAGCATCTTTTGGACTATTGATGACGATGTAAGGAAGTTGATCCAAAAGACCACGTAGATACATATTAAGAAGTTTAACTTTGGCGTATTTCTTCGCGTGATTTTTGTATATTATGGTAACGGCTTTCTTTAAAGAAAGAATTAGTGGCGTGTTTGGTGTTCCCGCCCGATAAATGGTTGTGCTCGTTCCGCCGTGGAGTTGAGCTGTTAAAGCTACATCTTTGCGCTTAACAAGCGCGCCAATTCCTTTTATTCCATAAAACTTATGTGCCGAGAAGGTGACGAGGTCGGCTTCGCGAAGACCAAGGACCTCTTTGCCGATACTTTGTGTCGCATCACAGTGAAGAATTGAGCCACCTTCGTGTACTATTTTCGCAATTTCGGATAATGGTTGGCGAATACCGATTTCAGAGTTCACCGAGCCAATTGACACTAAGGCAACATCCGCGCCCATTAGAGATTTTAAATGTTCGAGATCTACCCGTCCGCTTTCGTCATGTTGAACGATGCTAACTTTTATTCCCTTTTTCTGCAGGATATTAATTGGGGCAATAACCGATGAATGCTCAAAAAGATTAGTGATGATTCTATTCTTACTTCCAATGAGAGCTTCAAGCACGCCTTTAATTGCGAGATTATTAGCCTCTGTGGCACAACTTGTATAGATAATCTCATGATTATCAAAGCCGAGCAAATTTAGTAACTGGCTACTTGCCCTTTTAATAGCCCTTTTGCTATTTAGACCAAGACGATAGATAGAGTTTGCATTAGCGAAATATTTGATGCTCACCGAATCAAAATACTCGAGAACAGTCGGATTGGGTTTTGTAGTCGCGCTATAATCAAGATAAATCACAAGTTTTTCTCCACAAGTTATTAATAATTATAACATAAACACATCTTATCTTTTTCTAGTAAAAAGAGGGTGCTTATTGTTACCCTCTTAGCCATTATAATTTTTCTAGTGTTTCCGGAATTTTGCTTAACCAGTCGCCTTTGAATAATTCAATCAGCCCCAAATCGGACAAACTTGAAAGATGAGGATCGATAGGGATTTTAGCGAGCACTTTTAGATTATATTCGGAAGCGATATCTTCGATATGGCTAGCGCCGAAAATTTGATAATCCTTATTATTATCCGGACATCTAAAATAGGACATGTTCTCGACAATGCCAATTATCGGTATATTCATCATCTGGGCCATCTTGACGGCTTTGCTAACAATCATTGAAGCTAGTTCTTGTGGCGAAGTAACAACAACAATTCCGTTAACTGGTAATGATTGAAATGTTGTCAAGGCGACATCGCCAGTTCCTGGTGGCATGTCAATAAACATATAGTCAATGTCTTTCCATACAACATCCGACCAAAAAGTCTTAACCATATTGCCAATAATCGGTCCGCGCCAAATGACGGGGTCAGTCGCATTTTCAAGCAATAAGTTTATCGATATAACATCGATACCTGTTTTTGTCGTTAAAGGAATAATTCCTAAATCATTTGCATAGGCTTTTTCTTTTAAACCGAACAATTTCGGGATTGAAGGGCCAGTAATATCGGCATCAAGAATCGCGACATTGTGATCTAGTCTTCTCATTAAAACGGATAGCATGGCGGTAACGATCGATTTGCCAACACCACCTTTTCCGCTGATAACACCAATAACTTTTTTAACTTTACTATGCTCGTTTAATTTTGCAGAAAAATCCGTCATCTCTTCTGTTCT
>JAAZFR010000088.1 GCA_012971835.1 Erysipelotrichia bacterium | reverse complement strand
TAAACGAATTTGTTTTTGACATTCTCACGACGATAATAACCGAGTTGGGCTAAATTGTCCATTGAAGTTCTCGCCGTTTCATAAACGACATCCATCTCTTTTTTAAACATGGCAATCGTGTAGTATTTTCCTAAGGTGCGATGACGAGCATAGAATTCGGCTTGTTTGGGGCGCAACAAAGGATTTGATTCAAGTAAGTTTTTAACAACACTTTTTACATCTTCTTCCATAGGAAGCGTCGCGGGTTGAGGAACGACGACCAGCTCAGGCTTTGCTTCTTGAACGACCGGAGATGCTTTTACGACTTGTTCTACTTTCTTCTCGACTGGTTTTTCGACTGGCTTTTCACTGACAATTGGTTTTGAGCTAGGAAGATCGTTTTCAAGAGCTCGATATTCTTTCTTAACTGCTTTCATCTTCACTTGAGTAACTAAGTCAAGAAAGGATTGAACTTCATTCATCATGACGTCAATGATAGCTACTAATGCATAAGTTAAGTCGTTTGTTTTTTGAACTTCTAAAAAGATTTTACGGAAGTTTTCATTGCGCATGACAAGAAGGGACTCCATTGGTAAAAAGGCACTAACTTCGCCAATATCATTATGGGAAAGGATGCTTTTGCAAAGCAAAATCGAAATCTCTTCGTTTTGTGTTTCAAAAGGCTTTACATATTCAACAAAATAATAAGCGGCCACTACTTTTACGACAAAACTGATTTCACTGTTGTTGATGAAATCTAACAAGTCATTCATCAAGAATTCAATCGTGGCAGCTGGCGCAAAGTCATATTCACGACCAATTACTGTTTGATAGGGACGAGCATAGTCTTTTTCGCGATAGAAACTCACTAATTCGTTTTCACCTTTGATGCGAGATAAAAAATCAGCGAGAAAGTTTTCATCAATCGGATCATGATGAAACTCCTCGAAATGTTTCAATGTCTTATAGTAATCAGAAAGGCTTTCATGAGCCGAGTTAAAATTCTGACCAGTGACAATGGCGTTTAAATCAATGTCAGTGGCAACAAGATTATTTTTCTGAGCAAGGTAAGATAAGATCTTAAGGTAACCTTCCTTGACAATTGCTTTTCTTTCAGGAGCATCTTTTTCCAATTGACTATACTGACTCATCGCCCGCGTCAATTTACGTTCGAGGCTAGTAATTTTGTCGGTAATGTTGGGGGTAAAGGTAACGCGCAGTGGGCGTTTTGCGATGTCACGAAGCGACAAAATGCGACTGAACCGGCTTCGGTATTCTTCGATATTGCGCCAGATGGAATCGATTAAACTAGTGTTCAAAGCGCGCATCACATCAGTGCGAGTCGCATACGCTTCATCAGTAAAGCGAATAGATAAATCTTGATTTGCCATAATAAAGTCCTCGCTTACATGATATTAAATGAACAAAAAACGGTCAAGTAAATTAACTAAATATCTACTAAACTTATGCTAAATTATTCATCATCTATAGATAATATCGTCATAAATGCTTGCTGAGGGACCTCGACATTACCGATCGTCTTCATTCTTTTTTTACCTTCTTTTTGCTTATCAAGAAGTTTTCTTTTGCGGCTAATATCACCGCCATAGCATTTGGCTAAGACGTCTTTGCGTACCGCTTTCACATCCGCGCGAGCAATGACTTTTCCATTAATTGCGGCCTGAACAGGAATTTCAAATTGTTGACGAGGAATAATACTTTTTAGTTTTCTGACAATTGAATTGCCACGACTATATGCTGAACTACGATGAATAATGCTTGATAAAGCATCGACGACATTTCCATTCAGCAATATATCCATTTTGACAAGTTTAGATTCTTTATAATCGCTCAGGTTGTAATCAAATGAAGCATAACCCTTAGTAAAGCTTTTCAATTTGTCAAAGAAATTATAAATAATTTCCAATAGAGGTAATTCGTAGTTTAAAATCATTCTCGTGTCATCAAAGTATTCTAAGTCGACATAAATGCCGCGTTTTTCCTGACAAAGTTCCATGATTGGTCCGATGTATTCTTTCGGTGTCATTATCGCCGCTTTGACATATGGTTCTTCAATCGAAGCGATTAAAGTCGGTTCCGGAAGCTTTGAGGGGTTATCAAGGGTGATGGTCGAGCCATCGGTCATGTTAATGTGATAAACGACGCTAGGGGCCGTTAAAATAAGATTTAGACCATATTCACGTTCGAGGCGTTCTTGAATGACATCCATATGAAGTAGTCCTAAGAATCCGCAACGGAAACCAAAGCCCAATGCCTGAGAAGTTTCTGGCTCAAATATTAATGATGAATCATTAAGACTTAATTTTTCTAAAGCATCTTTTAAATCGAGATACATTTTGCTATCGACAGGGTAAAGTCCGCAATAGACCATCGGATTGATGCGCCGATAACCAGGCAACGCTTCCTTTGCTGGCTTTTCAACCGTCGTAATCGTATCACCGGGGAATATATCTTTAATATCTTTAATTTGAGCGGCTATATATCCGACTTGACCAGTTTTTAGAAGGTCAGTTTTCACTTCGTGAGGAGCATGAATTCCTACTTCGGTCACAAGATATTCCTTAGCGTTAGCCATTAAACGAATGCGATCGCCGACTTTAACTTGCCCATTTTTGATGCGAATAAGAGCGATGACACCGCGATATGAATCATAATATGAATCAAAAATAAGAGCTTGAAGAGGAGCATCGTTATCTCCTAAAGGAGCGGGAATATATTTAACAATTGCTTCCAAGACATCTTCAACCCCTGAGCCTGTCTTGGCCGAGATTAGTAAAGCGTCTTCGACGGGAATGCCGATGCGATTTTTGATTTCGTCGAGGGCGACCTCTGGCATCGCGCTAGGTAAATCGATTTTGTTTATGACGGGTACGATAGTTAAATCATTATCAACCGCGAGATAAACATTCGCTAAGGTTTGCGCTTCAACGCCTTGCGTGGCATCAACAACCAATAGGCATCCTTCGCACGCTGCTAAAGAACGCGATACTTCGTATGTAAAGTCAACATGCCCAGGAGTATCGATTAAATTAAAGTCGTATGTCACGCCATCTTTAGCCTTATATTTTAAGGAAACGGCATTTAACTTAATTGTTATGCCTCGCTCACGCTCAAGATCCATGTTATCGAGTAATTGTTCTTTCATCTGTCTTTTTTCGATTGTCTTAGTTAATTCTAAAATACGATCGGCCAACGTTGATTTTCCGTGGTCGATATGGGCGATAATTGAGAAGTTGCGAATGTTTCTTTGATTGTAAGACATAATTTCTCTTCCGTGATATTATAGCAAGAAGTTATAAAACTTCATGCTTTTTTCCAAAAAGATTCAATACTTAAAAGCATGTCTTCCGGAGAAATTACTACATCGTAGTGCGACCACTCATGTTTAAACAAATCGCGATAACGCGTATTTAAAAAGCGGTCATCGATTAAAAGAGCCATTCCTCGATCTTTTTCGCTACGAATAACGCGTCCTACCGCTTGCATAACACGGTTCATACCAGGATTAACATAGGCGTACTCATAGCCTCGCTGTCCCAATTTATCAAAATAGTCGCGAATTAAATCACGTTCAAATCCGATTTGCGGAAGACCAACACCGATAACAGCTACTCCGATTAAACGATCATCGATTAAATCGATACCTTCGCCAAAAACGCCTCCGACAACGACGATACCAATTGTTGTTTTTGTCGGATTACTTGTAAATTTAGCTAAAAATTTATCCTTGTCCGTATCAGTCATTTCACGGTTTTGAATATAAATATCGTAATCTTGATTAAAGTTTAGAACATTTACTAATTCATTTAGATAAGCGTGGCTCGGGGCGTAAATTAAATAATTGCCCATCTTGTGCGAGACGAACGATTCAATATATTGAGCGACAAGTTTATAAGTGTCAGCGCGGTTTTTATACTTTACAGAAACAGTCGGCGCAATCATTAACAATAAATTACTTGCCTCAAAAGGTGAGGGCAAAAGTAAAACGGGGTCATCTTTGTTTCCGCCGATAACATCAACGTAATAATCATGTGGCGATAAAGTGGCAGAAAATAGTATTCTTCCTCTTACTTGGGCCAAACTCTTACGAAGATGGCGGCTGGGATCAAGACAAAAAATACTGATTCTTGCGATATCATCACCACTTTTTGTTACATAGATAGTAAAACTATCATCGATAAATTCTGCAATTTTTAAAAAGCGATTTACATCTAAGAAAAATTGACGAAAGTGCTCATCGACATATTCGTGATGATTGCGATTAATGTCTTGAGCCGCTAATAAATAAGCTTCTAGTGCGCGAATCGTTTTCGCATCTAGGCTCTCGATAATGGTTTCTTGCTCATTATTTGAATCTTTAATTTCTTTAAATAGTTTTGCGATGCGCTTACTGGCATTTTTCATCTTCTTGTGTTCAAGGCGACGAATCGCTTTGCGAGCCCGTTCAAAAGCCAGCGAATCAAGTGAGGCGCTATACATATCGCGGCCCCGATCAACAAGGTTATGGGCTTCATCAACAAGGACAAGCATCCGCGAGGCATCATTATCAAAGTAACGGCGAAAATAAACAAGGGGATCAAATAAATAGTTATAATCGCAAATAATGACATCGACATAGAGTGATAAATCAAGTTGCAATTCAAATGGGCAAATATGATGTGCCGCGGCAATTCGTGATATTCTTCCAGGATCAAAGGCGTCATAGCGAGCCAGCGACTTGGTGAGCACTTCGCGAATCTTCGTATAATAGTCTTTGGCAAACGGGCATTCATCTGGATTACAGGCTTTGCCGACACAAAAGCAGATTTTGTCTTTGGCCGTTACGACGACTTCGCTGAGCTTCACTCCTTTTTCTTTCATGAGTTCGACAGCTTGAAGGGCCGCTTCTTTTCCTGAATTTTTGGCTGTAAGATAAAATATCTTATCGTTTTTGCCTTCACTAAATGAGCGAACAAAAGGGTACAAAGTCGAAATTGTCTTGCCAATTCCGGTTGGGGCTTCGACAAATAAGGACCCGCCATTTTTGGCAATCCCATAAGCATATTTTGCTAACTCGCGTTGACCCTTTCTAAAATTAAGAAAGGGAAAGTGTAGCTGGCCAGCTGTTTCGTTGCGCTTATCTAATCTCTTCAAAATCGTTAGATAAAAGGTGAGGTAAGTTCGAAGATAACTATCGACATCACGGCTTAGTTCTTCCTGAGTAAAAACATAGTTTTTAACCATTTTGTCATTTTTGGTCTGATGAATGTAAGTAAGACGAATACCAACTGTCTCTAGATTTTTTTCTAGGGCGTACATCAAGGCATAGCATTTTGCCTGGCCGACGTGCCAGGCTTCCTGCTCGCGATGATAATCTTCAAGGTCCACTACTGTCGATTTTATTTCATCAACAATCGCTAGATCATCATTGACGATAATGCCATCGGCTCGCCCTTCGAGAAAGATGGTAAAGTCATCGACATAAAACGTGGCGCCCAGCAAATACTCAGATAAGTAATTGCTTGATTGCTTACTTTGGTAAAAAGCGTGAATTCGCGTTCCCTCATTCATGGAGCTGCGATTAAAAATACGATTATCAATATCGCCAGTTCGCAAGACAAAATCAACTAGTTGATGAACGGAGAGTTTCAGCCGTTTGTCCATATTATTTTAAAATGGATCCAATCAGGTTCTTTTGACCATTAATAAAATCTTTATAATTAAGGCGCTTGCGTCCTTCTAACTGAACATCTAGCAAGGCAATCTGCCCATCACTTAATTGAACGATAATGCCGCCTTTAAGTGAGACGATTTCCCCGAGTTGACCAGTCATTTCGGACGAATCTTTTTTTGCTTTATAAATTTTTAACTTCTGCCCATTTAACAAAAGATGAGCGCCAGGTGTCTCGCTTAAGCCGCGAATGTAATTAACCATATCTTCACATCGTAGATTAATGTCAATTTTTTCATCTTCGGGCTTAATTTTGTTAGCGAATGTGACAAGACTTTCGTCCTGTGTTTCGCCAGGCAATTTTCCGTCTAAATATAATGGCAATTTGTCAATAACTAGCCTAGCGGCAACCTC
>JAAZFR010000087.1 GCA_012971835.1 Erysipelotrichia bacterium | reverse complement strand
TTTTGCCATTGTTTGAATTTCCTCCTTATTACTTTGATAAATTCAACCGAATTCATATTATAGCAAACTTTTATTAAAATCAATACAAGGTATTAATTTATTAGCGTTGACTCATTCCGGATTTTTTAATGATTTCTTCCTGAACGAAACGCGGGCATTCTCCATAGTGAGAGAATTGCATAGTGTAAGTGCCCCGACCTTGAGTAAACGAGCGTAAGTCAGTGACATAGCCAAACATTTCTGAAAGAGGAACATCGGCATCAATTGTCTTGGCGTTACCGCGTTGGGCTTCGCCGGTCATTTGACCACGACGACGGGTAATATCACCGATGACATCACCATAATAATCTTCCGGCACTGTAACTTCAACTTTCATAATTGGCTCAAGAATCGTTGGACTGCATGTCCTTGCCGCTTCTTTTAAAGCCATACTAGCTGCGATTTTATAAGCTGCTTCACTACTATCTACTTCGTGATAGCTACCATCGAACAAAGTCGCTTTTAAATCGATGACCGGATAGCCGGCAACTAAGCCTCTTTCAAGTGAATCACGGAGACCATCGCTCGTCGGACGAATATATTCTTTTGGAACAACACCGCCGACTATATTGTCAACGAATTCAAAACCTTTACCTGGGTTCGGTTCAAAGCGGATTTTAACGTGACCATATTGGCCGCGACCACCTGATTGTTTGATGTATTTTCCTTCGCATTCGCCACTGCTCTTAATTGTTTCGCGATAGCCAACTTGCGGGGCGCCGACGTTAACTTGAACGCCGAACTCCCTTTTCATGCGCTCGACAATAATGTCGAGGTGTAATTCACCAACACCAGCAATAATTGTTTGGCCAGTTTCGCTGTTCGTGTGAACGCGGAAGGTTGGGTCCTCTTCTGATAGTTTTTGAAGAGCGACGCCCATTTTTTCTTGATCAGCTTTTGACTTGGGTTCCACCGCCTGTTCAATAACAGGTTCAGGGAATTCCATTTTCTCGAGCATAACGTCAAGTTTTTCGGCAGCAAGTGTATCCCCGGTAATCGTATTTTTTAGACCGACAACCGCTCCGATATCACCAGCATAAAGTTGTTCAACTTCTTGACGATGGTTTGAGTGCATTAAGACAACTCGCCCAATACGTTCTTTGACACCTTTTGTAGTATTGATAACATAGGAACCGCTTTTTAATGTCCCTGAATAAACACGAACATAAGCAAGGCGTCCAATATATGGGTCGGTCGCAATTTTAAAAGCTAAGGCCGCTAGCGGAAGACTGTCATCAGGTTCGCAAATGTATTCGCGACCATCGCTATAATGGCCTTTTTGATGAGGGATATCAATCGGACTTGGAAGATAATCGATTACACCATCAAGAAGTAATTGAATACCTTTATTTTTGTAAGCTGATCCGCAGAAAACAGGAAAGAACTCACCACTTAAAACAGCTTTACGAATCGTCATTTTAATAAGATCGATTGAAGGTTCTTCGCCTTCGAGAACCATTAACATGAGTTCATCATTAAACGCCGCGAGAGATTCAAGCAATTTCAAGCGCATACTTTCAGTCTTTTCAAGATAATCTTCAGGGATAGCAATTTCGATTGGTCCCTCGCTTTTATCTTGAGAATACGTATAAGCTTTTCTATTAATTAAATCGATGATGCCATTAAACCGGCTCTCGATTCCAATTGGGTATTGGACAGCCTCAGCATTAGCTGCTAAGCGCGAATGGAGTGTGTCAATACACATATCAAAATCAGCACCGATAGCATCGAGTTTATTTACGAAAACAATGCGCGGAACATTGTATTTGGTGCCTTGGCGCCAAACAGTTTCCGTTTGCGGTTCGACGCCGTTTTTACCATCGAGAACCGTGACGGCTCCATCGAGAACACGAAGTGATCTTTCGACTTCGACCGTGAAGTCGACGTGCCCTGGAGTGTCGATGATATTAACGCGATGTCCTTTCCAGAAAGCGGTTGTGGCGGCTGAAGTAATCGTAATGCCGCGTTCTTGTTCCTGCGCCATCCAGTCCATCGTCGCCGAACCCTCATGAGTTTCGCCGATTTTATGAATCCTTCCAGTGTAGTACAAAATTCTTTCTGTCGTTGTTGTTTTACCCGCGTCAATATGCGCCATGATGCCAATATTGCGGGTATGTTCTAAGTCATATTCACGTGCCATAATAAGACTCCTCGTTACCAG
>JAAZFR010000086.1 GCA_012971835.1 Erysipelotrichia bacterium | reverse complement strand
GTCTTTCCTTGTTCGGCATTAAGCGATGCTCAAACGGGACGCATTGCTATATATTATGGAGGAGCAGATACAGTTACGAGCTTAGCTTTTACCACTGTCGAGGAAGTTATTTCCTACATTAAGAAATACGCAAGGTAAAAAAAGTGGATAATGTCCTAATTGCCAAAAAGCAAAGTCGTGCGCATGACTTAAAAAAGAAAGTTGGCCGCTCAAAGTTCTTAATCCTTTTAGGATTACCGGCTGTCGCTTTCTATTTTATCTTTTGCTATATTCCGATGTATGGAATTTTAATGGCTTTTACTTATTATTATCCAAAGCGCGGGATATTAGGATCGCTTTTTACCTCTTTTGTGGGTTTTAATAACTTCAATACGATTTTCCAAGATCCTTATTTTTGGCAAGTATTAGGCAATACCGTTTTTATCGGCTTGGGCAAGATTATAATTTCCTTTGTCGCCGCCTTGCTGGTTGCTTTACTTCTCAATGAAATAAGAATGCGGATGTTTAAAAAGAGCGTGCAGATAGTTGTTACTTTCCCACACTTTCTAAGTTGGGTTGTCGTAGCTGGATTTGTTAATCTCTTTTTCGTGACCGATGGAGCGATTAATGGCGTAATTCAACTGTTTGGTGGTCAACCGATCGACTTTCTAAGAAATGGACCCTTTTTCATAACCCTTCTTTTTGGCAGTGATATTTGGAAGGAAGCTGGTTGGGGCAGCATCATCTATTTAGCTACTATGGCAGGCATATCGCCGGAATTGTATGAAGCAGCCGATATTGATGGAGCGACGAGACTACAAAAAATATGGCATATTACTTTGCCGTCAATTCGTCCGACAGCAATATTGTTACTGATTTTATCAGTTGGCGGTATTTTATCGGCTGGTTTTGATCAAATCTTTAATCTTTATAATCCGCTCGTATACAATGTTGCGGATATTTTAGATACCTATATTTATCGTTCACAGTTTAACGACAATGTTAACGCCGGAGTAACGACGGCCATTGGCTTATTTAAATCCGTCGTGTCCTTCATTCTTGTTTTAAGTGTTGACCGCATTGCCAAACTTAGTGGTGAAAGGGGAATCATCTAATGAAGAGAAAACACGTTAGTATTGAACGCCTTCCACTTCGTCCACGTGGTAAATCGGCCAATGCTCGATTTGGCAAAATGGATATTGTTTTATTCGCTATTTTGCTAATCTATGCAATTATTATCATCTTCCCCTTTTACAACGCTTTTTTGATATCCGTCTCCCCAGAGTATGTTTATAATGAAACTCCTTTATTGCTTTGGCCTCGCGATTTGACGATTGCCTCCTACACGAGTGTCTTCCAAAACCAGAATTTATGGTCTGGTTTTCGCATTACGATGGTCTTATTAGTGCTTGGCACGGCTTATCAAATGTTTTTTACGATTATTACAGGCTATGCTTTATCGCGAAGCAATTGGTTTGGTAAAAATTTCTTAATGAACATGATTCTCGTCACGATGTTTTTTGGTGGCGGTCTAATACCTTATTACTATTTGATAACAAGTTTGAATTTACACGATAAGATTTGGGTTATGATTATACCCGGTGCGATTGATACATTTAATATGCTTTTGATGCGCAATTACTTTCAATCTCTTCCTAAAGAATTAGAAGAATCAGCGCGGATTGATGGCGCGAATGATATTCAAATTTTTGTCAAAGTCTATTTACCTTTGGCGCTTCCAATGATTGCCACGGTCGGCCTCTTCTTTGCCGTCGGCAACTGGAATTCTTGGTATAACGCGATGCTTTTTATCAAAACACCGAGTTTATGGCCGCTTCAATTTGTTTTACGAAATCTTATCATCACGGGGTCAAGCAATATCGAAGGAACGATTACATCTCCGGAAACATATTCGCAAGGTCTTGTTATGGCATCGATATTCTTTACGATTGTGCCGATGATGTGTTTTTACCCATTTTTACAGCGGTTCTTTATTAAGGGAATCGTGGTTGGAGCCATTAAAGGCTAAGGAGCAAAATTATGGAAAAAAAGAAATTACTATTCATTACCCCAGCGCTAGTTGCCTTGCTAATACCAGCAATGCTCTTGTCATCGTGTGATGGCAACGATAAAAAAGACGAATACGATGGCGATAAGTTAATCGTCTCCCTTCGCAACCTTTATTTCGATGCCTGGTCTGGTGGCGATAATTACACCGACTTTCTTGAAAATAATTTTAAATTAAAATTAGAATTATCAAACTACTCATGGGCTGACTGGACAACGCAAGTTAATGGCGCGATAAACGGTAACAATGTTGAGGATGTTTTTCACTTTAACCTCGATAGCTATAACTTTGCCTCGACTTATGAATATTGGGTCGAGGGCGAGATTATCAAAGCCCTACCTGAAGATATGTCGCAGTGGCCTCACATTCAATCTCTTCTTGCTAATACATCTAACATTGATGCTTTGACAATTGATGGCAGAATATATGGAATTCCGATTGCCAAAAATATCGAAAATCCCGAGACGACTTTTGCGCCATTCACTTATGTTTATCGCCGTGATTGGGCTCGCGATTTAGGCGTCTATCAGGATAACGATATTTATACATGGGAACAATTTAACGCCCTCCTTCATGCCTTTAATTTAAGACTGCAAAGCGATCCGAATATGGTTGCCGCGATAGGTGATGTTGAGTGGGGTTTTCCTTCAGTGACGAATTTTTATAAAAATTCTCCACACTGCTTTACTAAAAATAGCAGTAATCAAGTTGTGAGCAATTTCCATTCATCGGAATATGTCGAAGGACTAAATGTTGCGAAAGACATGGTTGCTCGTCAATACTACTATCAAAATCAATACTCGTCTAAAGACGGAGAAATGAATAAACGCTATGCTAGTCAAAAACTAGGTGTTCTTTATGAAAACCTTTCTTATACAAATTACAATAAGCTGAGAACTGATTACATTCGCAATTATCCAACCGTCAATGTCGATGACGCAACGGCAATTATGAAGGTTAAAGGCCCTGATGGCAAATTTGCTCTTGAGGGAACGGAAAACTGGTTTTCGATGACTTTCTTTGATGCCGAAATATCTGATAATAAGCAGAAAAAAGTTCTCGATTTGATGGATTGGCTCCTCAGTGAAGACGGTACACGTTTTGCGATGTATGGTATCGAGGGATATGATTACGACATGATAAATGATGAACCGGTTTTAAAGGATGTGGCGGAATATAAAAATAAAACGAATGGCGCCAAATATCTTCGCTATATGGCGACACTTGGCTATGACACATTAAGTTATGATCCGCTTGTCAATCAAGATTCGCTAGCCATCGTAAATGATTGGGCAGACGAGATGAGCGAGGCTCGTGAGAATAATCAAATGCGCATTTTCGAAGAAGACCCTGATGTTCGCTGGTTATCTTCGACGTTGAAAAATCAACACTCAGGTAGAATGCTCTCAAATGCCAATTCATATGTGACACAGTACGCCTTCGATAATTTAACATCAATTGAAGCATATTATGCGCAACTTAATCGCGATCCTTGGGAGAGCGTCTTAGCTGAAATAAACGCAAAACTGAGGTAGACCAATGAAAAGAACGCTTGAAAGAATCGCCTTATTATGTGCCGCCGGAATTGTTACCATTGGTGTTTCCGGCTGTAATGATGTCGTTGACCTTGACAAAGTTTATTTTACGAAGAATATGCAATTAACTAGTCAGTTTGGAGGTTTGGGTGTCGAATGGGGTGCCTACGAAGATAAAAACAAAATAACCGATGAAGCGTGGCAACGCGTTCTTGACCATGTTGATCGCCTCAAACCAGCAAAAGTTCGTTTGATGATAAACTATGACTGGTTTTGCCAAAATTTTGATGATAAAGGAAACCAAGATCGAAGTGATGATACTTGGACTTATAACTTTTCCAATAAGTGGATGGATAACACGATTGAGATACTTACCTACTGTCAGGAAAACAATATTCAAGTAGCGTTTGGCGCTTGGAATGTTATCGGTTCAATGAGCGATGATGTATGGGGAATGATGGAAGATGTTAGCAGTGATATTCGCTGGGCGAAAATCAGTGGTGATGTCCTCGATTTCTTAGTCAACAAAAAGGGATTTACTTGCATACGTTATTTTGTTAATACGAATGAACCTAATTACCGCGGCATTCAAGGATCAAGTAAAAATTTCAATAATACGTATGAAAAGTGGGAACAGGGCGTTCGCAATGTTCGTCAAAAATTTGATGAATTAGGTCTTAGTAATATTGGAATTGTCGGTGGAGATACAACCGGACTTGCAGGTTCGGTTGAATACTTGTCAGGCATATCGAAAAATATTCCTACATTAGTGGGTGATTACGGTGTGCATATGTATGTATCAAACTACTATATTGATACTGGCTTGCTCGAAGGTCAAATTCGCGATATTTACAAAATGGTAAAGGATAATGACAAACGGCTTGGCGACTCAATTCAGGCCAATATTTGGGAAGCGGGTCTAGTTGATGGCAAAAACGTCGCGGCAGACTCCAATGCTTTAATTGCGACTTACAATTATGGATTAAGAATGGCTGACTACACGATTCAATGTGTCTTGGCTGGTGTCAATAGTGTGGTTTATTGGAATCTCGATGATGCAATGCATTTTATGTATCGGGCTGATGGTACGAACAATCCTAAAGAGTGGGGAATGTTCTCCTCACTGACAGCGGCTCCCGCCAACAAGCACGAACTTCGTCCGTGGTATCATTCGTCGGTTTTAATGACTAACCTTTTTCGACCTGACGATCACATTTTTTCTTCGCTAACAAATGATGTAGAACTCGATAATACATTTC
>JAAZFR010000085.1 GCA_012971835.1 Erysipelotrichia bacterium | reverse complement strand
TAGCGTTTTCTTTAGATCCGCCGACAAGATAAAGTTTTATAATTGTTGGGCATCTAAATAAAGCCGAAACATTAACCTCAAGGTTTGGAAAGGAGGTGTTAATTGTTCGTGCCTTAAATCTCGTGTCTTCATTAATTTCAAACTGAACTGACTTTTGCCCTTTGATGATGCCGACAACGACATCTTCATGAGTAATTTCGATTGTGACATCGCCAACCCATGAAGTTTGTTCAGGGCCGCTAATGGTGACAAGGGCGGTTTCTAGATGGTTATATTTCATATTCATATATTACTAGATGTGGAATCTTCTTCCAAATTCCTTTGCAATTAGTTTCGAAGCAAAAATAACAAAGATCAGTAAAGTAAATAAGGAAAACGAAGAAGCCACGATTGACATAAATAATGAACCGAGTATATCAAAGGCAAAAACATCAATCATAATCAAAACAAAAGGAATTAGACCAATGACACATAGTGAGAATTGGGCAATAACATAGTCCCGTAAGCGATGTCTTTGCGATAAAATGGCGATGTTTATTCCAAGAATAAAAGCAATTAGCGTCGAAGGCATCGCGTAATCCAATGACCATTTCGCAATTTCGGAAAAGTTTTCTAAAAATTGCGAATCGGTCATCGTGGGTGATGCTGTAACAAAGTTAATGACGACTAAAAGAGCCGAGATGCCAATGCCATGAAGCATAAGTTTCTGACCAATATGATCAGTCTTCCTAACGGTATATAAACCAACGAGCCATGCGTATAGAACAGCCACCGCAACAATTAAAGACCAAAGGAAACCGTTCCAAGTTAGGATATTCATTAATACGCATATCGCAATAATAATGGGAGCAGAGATCGAAATGCCCGCCGCCCATTTTTTGCGCTGATTTTTAAATTTAATATATGAAGGAAAGGATTGCTTGTTGCTTCTCTCCTTATCGATTCTCAAAGAGCCTTGGCAAAGAGGACACTTATCCCCATTAGAGGCGACATAAACTTTACACTCAGGACAATAATCCATACTAGGCTACCTCCTCCCAATAATTGCTTTCAACTTCGACTTTGAGACCTAGTTTGACTAAATTGCGGAAAAATTGCATCGAAAACACCGTGTCTCTCGTTTCGCGAATCATACTAATTGTCATGATATTATTAAAAGTAATAACTCCAATGCCGTATGCACAATTTATATCGTTTGATAAATTAAATTCAAAGTCTTGAACATGTTCTGCCATGCTTGCTGGTAATTCGATAATTCCAATGTTTGACATAGTCAAAGTGTTGAGTATTCCTCCATACATCATCCCGGCGATAGTCATCGCTGGTTTCTTAATGAACAAAGGCGTTAGACGCATTGCCATGTTTCGCTCGGCCTGCATGTTAACATTAATGTTTTCGATGATACTTTCTTTAGTTAATCCTTGACTAAAACTATTTTTGACTTGGCGAAGTATTTCTTCAAAATCGCCACGCCCTTCATCCTTAACGGTTGAATGGAAAAACAATGTGAAATTGCGGAGTGATGATGACGGAAAAATTCGCCGTAAGTTGATGGGAAGACAAATATTGACACGATCATTTTTAATCATTCGCTCACCATAAACTTCATATACCGTCTGCGTTAACAATGCTGATAAAAACTCCGTTACTGTTGATTGATGTTTTTTAGCAATACCATGTAACTTTGAAGCATCTAAACGACCATTAATTACCCCACGACCTTGTCCGCTTGGAAAGCGAGGATCCTTGATATTAAATGGTTTGGGAACAACGTAACGCTTATGTGGATCTTTAGTTGTGTATTTTAAGAAACTGTCTTCAAGCTCATCTAAAGATGGTTCCTGATGAAAGGTCAATACTTTGCCTTCGTCGTTCAGTTTGTAACCTTTACGCTCAAGATAACGATAGGCGAGTGATTTAAGAAAGGCAACAGCTCCAGTTCCATCAGTTAGACTATGAAAAACTTCAAGACTTATGCGATTTTGATAATAGAAAACGGTAAAACGAAAATAGTTATTACTATATAAATCAATGGTTTTGTTAATCCGACTGTCTTCAGGACGGACACGAGGAGTTTTTTTATTCTCTTCAAGATAATACCAAAAAACGCCATGTCTAATTCTTACAAACATCGCCGGAAAGCGAGCTCGCATATCAAGCAAAGCTTTTTGTAATACATGCGGGTCAACCTCTTCTTTGAGATTGATGGCAAAACGAAAAACGCAGCTATTACGCTTATTAATCATCGCCGGATAAATTTTAGCGGCATTATCAAGACGATACCAATCTTGTGATTTATCGATAGTTTTTTTCTTCATTAGTTTATTAGTCGTGTTAACACGACTTTATCATACTATACGTGATTAAGACTTTTCCGTAAATCATTTCGATTTGAAAAAGGCTGAACGCAGTGCGTTAATTCTTCTTTTCATAGCTTCTATTACTATCTTTTTTGACTGCAACAAATCAAAGGCGTGGAAAGAACCTTTGATAAAATTCGTTTCTACTTTTACGCCATGTGTTTC
>JAAZFR010000084.1 GCA_012971835.1 Erysipelotrichia bacterium | reverse complement strand
TTTTTATGCTCGGTTTGATTTTTTAAATCATTTATCAGCTTATCAAGTTCTTTTCGCTGTTCTTCGCTCATTTCTTGAGCGATTTTAATTTCTTCATAGACCCTCGTCGCCTGATTGATTGAAACCTTCAAATAACGATCCTTATATTTATTAAAAAGTTCTTCAATCACGTCAAGATAATAGGGAAGAAAGGGGGTAAGAAGAATAAAAGCTCCGGCAAAGCCAGATAAGAGAATAAGGTAAGTGTTGTTTGTAAAGAAATAGGTGGCAAGAACTCCGCCTGTAAAACCAATAAGAATTATTGGTGCAGCAAGCCATGATGATCGGTAATAGTCACCGTTAAATTCTCTTTTAAATACTTTTAAACCTTGGCGATGAACAGAATATGCGATTTTCCCCGGCAAGGCAGCCATCGAGAGGGCGAGATGAGGAACGATTGAATTTCGCCCAATAAAATGCATAAAAGCTAGAAGGGAAAAGCCACCACTAATTAGACTTGCAATAGTCGATACAAACAAGATGGTGGCATTTTCTTCATATGCCAACAAAGCATCTTGATAGTTCCCGTTTGCGACTAAAGTGGTAATACTTTGAAGTTCTTGAGCAAAGGAAGCATCATTTGTCAGATACACTTGCAACATGACAAAAACAACAAGGAATGAGAATCCAAAATAAATTAGGGCTGCTTTTAGAAAAGAAGAAATGACTTGATAAGCACCATTCAATGTTGGCGTAAAGGCCACCTTATAAAAGGCAAAGAAGTTTCTTTGACTAAGTGGCATCCCTTTAGCAAAGGAACTATTTGCAAGCTGTAAGCAAATGTAAATAGGAAGAATAATAATCGGTACAAGTAAGATAAATAAATAGCTACCGAAAAGACCAATCGCAAGCGAAGCGAGAACAAAAACAGTAAACGACAAAGCAATGGCTAATTTACTAGCCAGATACTTACGATAAGTTTGAAATGCTTTTTTTGCGATGTTCATTTTTTGTGATTTAGATTTAAGCGATCGATCTCCTTAACTGCGGCATCAAGGGCCTTTTCATCGATTGATTCTACTTCCTGGTTTTCCAGTGCTTTAATCAATTTTCTCAATTGTCCTTTTGGGACAAAGAAATTGGTTTTCGAAGTTCTTGAAAAGGGTTCAACATGACAGTCATCGTTGATGACAACAACCGATATTAGCATATTTTTATCAATTTGGGTAATCATTGACAACTGATTGATGTTTTCCACATTCACTTTAAGTGGATTATCAATATAGCGTTTTTTCTTCTTGTTAAGGTAATGAATCCAAGAGGCGTCATTTTCCTTTGCACTAATTGCGCCACGATAATAGCAGTCTTTAATTACATAAATCCACTTTGTGCCGAATAAAATGTGATTAATCGTACGAATTTCGTTTCCCTCACGCAATAAGCCAAACTGATTAATTAAATAAAAATCATAGTCGAGGGCGATTTTATATATTAATCGACCATAGTTTCGCACATAGCGATGACTTAAAATACTCCTTTTGATTGGTCTGAAAAAAAGGATGAAAAGAAGTAGTAATCCGGCTAGCGAAGCCGTGACTATGAACGCTATTTGTAAATCGGTCATTAATGATACTTATTATGCGAAGAATTCGGCGACTTCAATTGCGACTTCGATCATTTTTCCAAGACCGAGCTGTCTTTGCTCGCTTGTTGCCTTTTCTGGTTTAATAAAGTGATCGGTAACCGTTAAAAGACATAGGGCTTTTTTGCCTAAGCGAGATGCGGTTGCATACAAACTATACGACTCCATCTCAACGCCCATAACACCAAGAGCGGCCCACTTTTTCCATGAGTTTGGATCAACATCATAAAATATGTCAGCGGACAAAATATTGCCGACTTTTAGAGGCATTTTCTTGTCTTTCAAGACTTCGTAGGTTTTGAATAATAATTCAAAATCAGCACAAGCCGAATATGTTCCGCCCTTTAAATCAAATTGTGAAGCCCAATTCGAATCAGTCGAGGCGGTCTGACACACGAGTACATCGAACAAATCAATGTTATTCTGATAAGCTCCGCATGTACCAATACGAATAATCGATTCTACTCCATAACCCGTATAGAGTTCGTGCGAGTAAATGCCAATTGATGGTTGGCCCATACCTGAGGCCATAACTGAAACGCGCTTTCCATTTTTAGTAAAGCCCGTATAGCCAAGAATTCCGCGAACTTGATTAACTAATTTAACGTCCTTTAAATATGTTTCGGCAATCCATTTTGCCCGAAGCGGATCGCCTGGCATTAAGACAACTTTGGCAAATGCTCCGTTTTCGGCGTTGATGTGTGGTGTTCCCATAATAAGTAATTCTCCTCCTTATTAATCAATATCGATTACTTGTGTAGCGGCGACATAATCATAAAATCCAATCCGTTGCTTTGAAAAAAGCAAAACCATCGTAT
>JAAZFR010000083.1 GCA_012971835.1 Erysipelotrichia bacterium | reverse complement strand
TTCAAGCGCTTCGCGCTCACCAGTGGATGCACCACTTGGAACAATTGCTCTTCCGAATGCCCCACAATAGGTTTGAACTTCGACTTCGATGGTCGGATTACCACGTGAGTCAATGACTTCACGGGCATGAACTGATTTGATTTTTGACATATGTTTATCTCCTTTGGAATATTTATCCTTTTCTATTCTAACTGAGGTAGTCGCTTTTTTCTATCACTTTAACATACACGCGCATTGTAAGCGCATCAAAGACGCTTATTCGCGATAAAGTGGCATGCTCATACAATGAGGGCCGCCCCGACCTCGTGCTAATTCGCTACTGCGAACAGGAATAACTTTAATTCCGTCCTTTTCTAAGATTTCATTTGTAATTGTGTTTCGAGCATAAACAATTACTTTGCCTGGTTCAAGCACGAGAGTATTGGCGCCATCGTTCCACTGTTCGCGGTCACTTGCAACTGAATCGTTTCCGCCACAGGGAATAAAGGTAATAGGTCGATTCATTATTTTCGATAAAGTCTTGGTGAGGTTTTCTTTGTAGGCAACGATACGCAATGTATTGCTTTTTAATCCTGGTTTAATGACAAAGTGATCAATTTTACCAATAAATTCATGATGAGCGACAAAGCGATTGTCATCAACTTGCGTCAATACCGTATCAAGATGCATAAATGTCCTCTCTTTTGGAAGGTTAATAGCGATGACCGTCTCCCATCTCCCACTCGCGAAAAGCCGCTTTGCAAGCACTTCAACTGCATCGGGTTGTGTCCGTTCGCTAATTCCGATGGCAACAGTGTTTTCGGTTAATACCATAACATCTCCGCCTTCAAGTGAAGAAGTCTCCTCGCGCTTGTAAAAGCGATGTGTATCCTTATAATCAGGATGATGAGTAAAAATATAGTCAATATATATCGCCTCGCGGCGTCTTACTTCGTTATGCATTCGATTAATCGATACACCATCGCCAATTGCACATGCACAATCACGAGTAAAATATAAGTTAGGCATCGGGTCAGTCACAAAAGGATAGTCTTCGATATAGGAACGAAGTGATTCCTTTTTATAGCCGGGAAGCTGCGATTTTCTAATTCCCGCCATTGTAACTTTAATTAGTTCTTTACTATCTAAAGTCGTAAGATACTCTCTTATCTTGTGAATGGTCAAAGGATTATTTATGTGTGCTTCTTTTATAAATTGCTCAATAAAGAGTTTGCGAACATGTTTACTCACAATCGCTTCGGAAGCGAGGTCGACTAAATAAACGACTTCGGCACCCGCTTGGCGAATAACGCTAACAAAGGCATCATGTTCTTTTTGTGCTTCCTCTAACCAAGGAATGTCATCAAACAATTGCTCAAACAAATATTTCGGTGTTAGGTTAGACAATTCGTGTCCGGGGCGATGGACTAAAACACGCCTTAGTTTGCCAATTTCTGATGTAATTTTTATCTTTTCCATAATATAAATATTATAGCATTCTCATTGCCGTTTATCTATTAAACGCCCTGAAGATAATAGCAACTTACAAAGTAAGTGCTCGATAAACACTTAAATTGACACGATAATCCTTGACAACTATTCCTTCGTTTTCCAGTAAGGCTTTTTGCCCATTTAAACCATTAAAGCCAAAATTCCGCGCCAAGCCACCTCGCGAATTAACAATTCGATGGCAAGGAATAGTAATCATTTCTGGATTATTATGCAAAGCATTACCCACCGCACGAACAGCTTTTGGCATTCCAATCATGGTCGCGATATCTTGATAAGTGGCGACCTTACCAAAAGGAATTCTTTTTGTAGCTTCATAAACTATTTTTTGAAATGATGTCATTTTTTCGTCCTTGCTTCATTTATCGGAGATATTCTAATA
>JAAZFR010000082.1 GCA_012971835.1 Erysipelotrichia bacterium | reverse complement strand
GCCATTTTCAGACGGTTTTTCTTATCGCGACCTAATGGAGCGATAATTGTCCCTTCATCTTCAAAAATAACACCATGAGCAAGTGCGATATATATGCGGCGCATGGTATGGTTTTTTAGTTGAGCGGCTAACTCGTTATGGGCTAGATCGTTTTTGGCGACCGCAAGAAGGCCCGAAGTATCTTTATCGATGCGATGAACGATGCCCGGGCGAAACTGACCGTTGATGGTACTCAGTTTCTTTGTATGAAACATCAAAGCGTTGGCAAGAGTCAAATCCTTATTACCAGCCCCAGGATGAACAACAAGACCACGCGGCTTATTAACAATCAAGATATCATCGTCTTCATAGACAATGTCTAAGGGAATATATTCGGGAATTAGCGTTGATTCTGATGTTTCACAGTGAACAATATTGATGACATCATCTTTTTGTAAACGATAGCTGGCTTTGACCAATTCGTTATTAACGAAAACATAGCCATCATCAATCATTTTTTGAATGTGGTTGCGCGAAACATCGCTTAATAAACCAACTAAAGCCTTATCAAGACGAAGTCCGATTTCAGCTGAAACCTTATGATTTGTCGTTTTTGTTTTCATCTTTCTTCATCTTTTCTTCCAAGTATTCGGGAGCTGGTTTTGATAAATCCTCTTTGTCTTTCTTTTTTAAACTAGTTTTAACATCATCGATGACAATGGTAAAAAGAAGAATAGTAACGCCGACAACAAGTGAAGCATCGGCGATATTAAAAGTGGCAAAGCGATTTCCCCAGAATTCAAACGACAAGAAGTCGACAACACCGCTAAAACCAACAATTGATGGCCAATATAAAGCGCGGTCGACGAGATTTCCATAAGCGCCAGCAATCATCATCGCGATGCCGATTTTCATGATAATATTCAACGTTTTATATTTTTTAATATAAAATATTAACATTCCTGTTCCAATAATAATCGAGACGGCAATGAAGAAAACACGCCAGCCGACATCACCGGTATTGCCAAGTCCAAAAGCAGCACCTTGGTTAAAGGAAAGGCGCAAGTAAAAGAAATTTTCGATAACGGTAATTTCTTGATAGACACTCATGTTATTTACGACAACCCATTTGCTCACTAGGTCGATGACAAAAAGAAGGAGCATGAGCCACACAAAAGAGTGAAAAAAATCCTTTAAAGCATCTTTGATGGTTTTGGTCTTAAAATAAGTGCGGATTTTATCTAACATTATGCTTTCTCCTTTAATACGGCATTGCATCTTGAACAAACCATATGTTCTTCGTGAGCGTGTAGCTGATCAACATAGTTCCAGCAACGCGGACATTTTTGTCCATTCGCCCTGGAGACCACTATTTCTTGATGAGAACTCAAATCCACTTTAGACACAACGAAAAGGCGGGCTAACTCGGCAGGATTATTTGTCGTTTTTAGCTTTTTAATCACTTCGTTATTTTCATCAAGCAAAATGGTGGCTTCTTGTGAAGAACCAATAAGTGAAGCTGACCGAGCTTCTTCGAGTTTTTTTAAGACTTCATCGCGAAGATTCATAAATGATTCGTAATTTCTAATTACGACATCAGGATAATTATTTGAAACTACAGGATAATCAAGTAATTGAACGTTTGCTAAATGGTCGCGTCCATAACTATGATAAATTTCGTCCATCGTGAATGGTACAAAAGGTGTCAAGAGACGCATCAAGGTATCTGTTACTTGATAAATAACATTTTGCACTTGCTTTCTTCTTAAAGAGGTACGGCTGTCACAATACAAAATATCTTTGGTGATATCGAGATAAAAAGCCGACAAGTCGCGCGACATAAAAGTAACAATTCGGCTGATACCGTTACCAAAATCATATTTTTCAAAAGCATTGATCGCATCATTTTTAACGCGTTCTAATTCGGCGAGGATGAAAGTGTCAATTAATTCAAAAGTTTCTACTTTATCATTTGATAAATCAAACGATGAATCTTCGCCATTTGCCAAATTGCCCAGCAAAAACTTAAAGGTATTCCGCACTTTGCGGTAAACCTCCGCCACTTGCATGATAATACTCTCAGAAATGCGCACATCTTGCTTATAGTCAATTGTCGCGGCCCACAATCTTAAAATATCGGCACCAAATTGATTGGCAACTTTACTCGGATCAATGCCATTACCTTTTGATTTCGACATTTTATCCCAGTTTTCATCAACAACGAACCCGTGGGTTACGCAATCTTTAAAAGGCGAAGTCTTAAAACAAGCCGTCGCAATCGTCAATGACGAGTTAAACCAACCGCGATATTGATCATTTCCCTCGATATACAAGTCAGCAGGGAATTTCAAACCGCGATCTTTAAGCACACCATTAAAAGATGAACCGCTATCGAACCAGACATCCATAATATCTTTTTCTTTAGTAAAGACACCATTTGGCGAGTGGCTGTTTTTATATCCAGGCGGCAATAAATCTTTTGCCTCTTTTTCATACCAGACATCGCTTCCGTGTTCGGCGATTAGTTTGATAATGTAATCAAAAACTTCTTTTTCGATAATCGGTGTTTGATCTTCGCAATAAAGAATGGGAATCGGAACGCCCCACGCTCTTTGTCGGGATATGCACCAGTCCGCACGATCTTTAATCATGTTAACCATACGGACCTCGCCCCATGAAGGAACCCAGTGCACTTTTTTAACTTCTGCTAATAAATTAGCACGAATCGGTTCAATTGAGCAAAACCACTGCGGTGTCGCCCGAAAGATCAACGGCTT
>JAAZFR010000081.1 GCA_012971835.1 Erysipelotrichia bacterium | reverse complement strand
CCGGCTGATATGATCGCGATTGGCGACAGAGTTTTTAAAGAAAGAGCAATACCGATACCGATACCAACCCCCATAAGACCTTTAAGAATATTGCCGAGACCAGTAAAAAATTGTACTCCGCTTAGGGTTCCAATTTGACCGATGATAACACCAATGATTAGTGTCGCAAACATGCCGATAGCCATGCCTCCGGTCGTTTTAGTTAGATAATCCATAAATCGAGCAAATAAACTTTTCTTTTTTTCGCTGGAATCACTATCGTTAATTACTTTGTCCTTCATAGTAATACCCCTCCCCTCTGTTCATCAAATTAATATATATAAAACTCATCATTTAGCAAGAAAATTTAAAATGCCAAGTCGTTGATGCCTTCTTGAGATTAACTTTCAAACTTCATTGTGATATTCTTTTATCGATACTATGAATAGACAAAAAAATCTACTACTCGAAATCGTTCGTTTCGTCGTTGTGGGGGTAATAGCCACCATTTTAGATTATGGAACTTATTCCTTGTTAGCTCTTGCCATTCCGAATTCTTGGAATCCAATTATCGAAACGATTATATGCACAGCAATCGGCTTTCTTGTCAGCGTAATCGCTAACTATTTTCTGTCGGTTATGTGGGTCTTTCAAAATGTTGATGCAAGTGCAAATGTGAAGTCCAAAAAGAACATGCTTTTATTCGTTATTTTATCGGCAGGGGGTTTGCTACTTGGTATGGGAGTAATGGTTGGTTTCGAAACGCTTTCCGCCAATGTCCTTGCTCTTGATATTAATAACTGGATTATCGACTTTAAGGTCAATCAGTTTAAATCATTAGCGTTTTGGTATTTTACCTTATTCTTCGGCGTCAAAACGCTTATCATATTGTCGTATAATTACTTTACAAGAAAGAAGCTTATTTTTAAGGCTCCAAAGGAGAACATAAATGAACAAATTGAGAATTAATATGTTGTCAAAAGCTGATTCAGTTGATGGACAGGGCGTTGGTTCTGCCTATTTAGAGCAAGTTGCCCTCGTCAAAGAATGCGATGACATCTTTGATGTAACAGTTAATAAAAGTGGTTCGAAGTTCGATGTTATCCATGTTCACACAATCAATCCTCAATATTTGTTCAAAATGAATAGAAGACATGTGAATGTATGTTATGTCCATATGCTCCCGGATACGCTAGATGGATCAATAAAGCTTCCTAAATTATTGTTTAGATTATTTAAAAAATACGTTATTAAGTTCTATCGCAAGGCTGATGAAATTGTTGTCGTTAATCCCATTTTTATCAACCCTTTAGTGGAGTTGGGGATTAAGCGCGAATGCGTTACCTATATTCCTAACTATGTTTCAAAAGAACAATTTCATATAATCGATGAGAAAAGGCGCATGGAAGTTCGCGATTCATATGGTGTTCCCCGCGATCGTTTTGTGGTTCTTGGAGTTGGCCAAGTTCAAACAAGAAAAGGCGTCCTTGATTTTGTCGAAACCGCTAAAAAGAATCCAGAAATGTTTTTTGTTTGGGCGGGTGGTTTTTCTTTCGGAAAGATTACCGACGGCTATAAAGAATTAAAAGAAGTTGTCGATAACCCACCAGCAAATGTAAAATTTACCGGCATCGTTAAGCGCGATAGAATGAATGATATTTTTAATATGTCTGATGTTTTGTTTATGCCTTCATTTAACGAACTATTTCCAATGGCGATACTTGAAGCCGTTAATGCTCATAAACCTATCTTACTTCGAGGCCTCGATTTATATGTCGACATTTTGTTTGAAAAGTACGAAAAAGGAGACAATGTCGAAGATTTTTCCAACGCTCTTCGCACCTTAAAAAACGACAAAAAACTATATCAAAAAGCTTCTGATAACGCAAAATACATAAGTGAGTTTTACTCAAAAGAACACGTTCGAGAAATTTGGCGTGAATACTATCCAAGAGTTTATCAAAAATACCTTGGTAAAAAACGATTTCGCTAAATGGTTATCTCATTATCTCTTTTGCTTTAGGTAAAGCATTGCTTTAGAATAGAGATATGGAAAACCGCATCAT
>JAAZFR010000080.1 GCA_012971835.1 Erysipelotrichia bacterium | reverse complement strand
TTGGCGAAGATGCGATGATACGATTTAGCGCGATTCACTCTTTGATTTTCTCCTTCTATTACTTTAACAAATCTCAAGTCTTGTTTATATAAGATTTAAGATAATTCTTAAACTCAATCAAAAATTGTTTTCGTTTTTTGCACTGCTTCGACGATACGATAAAACTCGTCCTCCTGCAATTTACGCGATAAAGGCGGAAGACTCTCAAGCGGAAAATAACCAACATCAATCGTCTCGTGACTATGGTTATAAAAAACCGATTTTGCCTTGCCCTCGAAAATGATTACATATTCAGGAACTGCAGTATGAGGTGTATGATTAATAACGCCGGCGAGACGAATAATGTCAATGTCTAGTCCTGCTTCTTGCGATACTTCGGCTTTTGCCGCCTCGCTTGGTGAGTCGTATAAATCGCACCATCCTCCAGGCAATGAATACGTGCCTGTTTTGGATTCCTGAACGAGCAAAAGATGGCCTTCATTATTAAAAATTACTGTTCTAACTGAAACATTTGGCGTGGGATACACACTTCGTTGAAAATAATTCGGGCGATCGAACTTAACATCCATAAACGATTCCAGCATTATATTGCTTAAGTTATTAATTTGCTGATAGTTCTCGAGAGCATACTCATCTTTTGAATACAAAAGACCAATTTTAGCTATTGCCTGCATTTTAACAACGAAATCATAGAACTGTTTTTTATCCATAAATGCTTATTATAATATACTTCCAAAAAAGTTCTTTAACAATTGTTAAGTATCACAATCTTTGTTGCACACAGCGATTCAAAAGCCATAATTTGTGATAAACTTGTTAGCAAGATGACTGATCAACAATTTTATATAACGATTGGGTGCGTTGTTGCCTTAGGCATAGTTCTTTTCATTTTTACTGGCTTTATCAATGTTAAAAAGGGTTTTGTTGCCATCATCGAACGAGCCGGAATATACATCGGTACTTATCAATCGGGTTTTCGCTACTTTGCACCACTTGTCGACCGACGAGTTGGATTGTACAAGATTGGCAAATGTCGGCGCCTGGTTGAAGTTGATCGCTATAAATCATATTTTTTAGATTATGAAATTACCAATTTTAAAGATTTCCACTATTCGGGACATGATTTAGATGGTCTTGTGCGCCTTGCTTTGAACGAGTCGCCTGATGATTTATCTCTTTCTTTAAAAACGCGCTGCGCTTTAATCGGAGTTTGTTTCATCGCCATCGAAATAAATAAAAAATAGAGGTTTAATCCCCTATTTTTCACTTTTTACAATTATAATCCTAACTTGATAATGTAATCTTTAACGCGATTACAAACGCTTTCGCAAATCTCATTAGTCCGGGCTTCGGTCATTACACGAACGAGAGGTTCCGTTCCGCTAGGACGGACTAAAAGACGCCCTTCTTTTCCAAGTCGTGCTTTTTCTTCTGCGACAAGTTTGTTCAGACCTAAATCATTTAAAACAGCGCTCTTGTCGTTAACTTTTACATTAAGTAATAACTGTGGAAAAATGGCAAGGTCCTGAAGTAGTTCGTCAAATGAATAACCACTGCCGACATACAAAGTCATCATTTTGATTGCCGTTAATATTCCATCGCCGGTATTTAAATCGTGATAAATGATTACGTCTCCTGATTGTTCGCCACCCAAAGATAAATCTAATTCCTCGAGTTTTGCCTGAACATGCTTATCACCAACATCGACTTCGATATACTGAATGTTTTTTCTTTCTAACGCCAATTTCAATCCAAGGTTAGACATTACAGTAATAACAACAGCGTTATTATCTAATTTTTCTCGACCACCCTTAGAAACAGCATTCATATAAATCATCATGTCGCCATCGATTACTTTGCCATCCTTGA
>JAAZFR010000079.1 GCA_012971835.1 Erysipelotrichia bacterium | reverse complement strand
GAGGCCGACGGCGCACTTTTGATAAATGTGACGTTACGAAAATTAATCATTATTTGACACAGGCGACATCCAAAGCATCATCAACCGTCTTCATATAGACGATATTGAGTGCTTCTTTTACTTCCTTTGGAAGTTCATCAACCGCTTTCTTATTATCTTTTGGCACAATAATTGTTTTGATACCACTTCTTAAAGCGGCAAGCGATTTTTCGCGAAGACCACCAATCGGAAGGGCATTGCCACGTAGTGTGACTTCGCCAGTCATAGCAACATTGGCATCAACCGCCCGCTTTGTCAAACACGAGACAATCGCCGTCGTAATTGCTATTCCTGCGCTGGGACCATCCTTTGGAACAGCACCTTCGGGAACGTGAACGTGAATATCATTTTTGGAAAAGATTTCGCTATCAATGCCGTATTTAACAGCATTGCTACGCACGTAATCAAGAGCGATACTAGCGCTTTCTTTCATTACGTCGCCAAGTTTTCCCGTCAAGACAAGATTACCTTTACCGGGAAAGTAATTTACTTCAATCGGTAAGATATCACCACCGTATTCGGTGTAGGCTAAACCGGTGACGACTCCAACTTGGTTTTCTTTTTCTTTCTTAGTATTTTCGAATAATTCAACACCAAGGTGTTTTCTAACGATTTCTGGTGTTACTTCTAGTTCTTTTAACTTCGGATTTTTTACGATCTCAACAACAATTTTACGAATCACGGCCGCGATTTTTCTTTCGAGTTCACGAACGCCAGCTTCGCGTGTATAGTTTTGAATAATAAATCTAAACGCATCATCATTAAACTTGATATTCATCTTCTCTATGCCATTGGCTTTCATCTGCTTTTTAAGCAGGAAGTGCTTGGCGATTTGAATTTTTTCAAGTTCAGTATAGGAATTGACTTCAATTAGTTCTAAACGATCGCGAAGAGGTGCTGGGATGTTTTCAAGATAATTGGCGGTTGCGATAAATAAGACATTGCTTAAATCGTAAGGTTCCTCGACATAGTTATCGTTAAAAGCGAAGTTTTGTTCGGGATCGAGAACTTCTAATAAAGCACTGGCTGGATCTCCCTTGTAGGAAGTCGATAGTTTATCAACTTCATCAAGGAGGAAGACAGGATTGATGACGCCAGATTTTTTCATGCCACTAATAATGCGCCCTGGCATACTACCAACATAAGTCCGGCGATGGCCACGAATTTCAGCTTCATCAGAAATGCCACCTAAAGACGCTTTAAAGAATTTGCGTCCTAGTGCTCGAGCAATCGATTTACCAAGCGAAGTTTTGCCAACACCGGGTGGACCAAAGAAGCACAAGATTGGCGCTTTGAGATTGCCTGTCATTTTCTTAACAGCTAAGTATTCAATAATTCTCTTTTTGACTTTATCAAGACCATAATGGTCTTCATTAAGAATTTTTTCAGCATCTTCTAAATTGTCATTATCCTCTGTTTTTTGATACCAGGGAATATTCATCAAAAGATCAATGTAACTTTTAATAAGTGAGGCTTCTAATGAGGCTTGTGGCATCATTTCGTAGCGTTTTAACTCGGCTTTAACTTTAGCTTTGACGTATTCGGGATAAGGATTACTATCAAGTTTTTTGGCAATGTCTTCTTCCGATTCTTCGCCAGGGGCAATTTCGCCAAGTTCTTCTTTGATGGCTTTCATTTTTTCGCGAAGAATATATTCTCTTTGATTCTTCTCGGTCGATTTTTGAATGCTATTTTGAATTTTTTTGTCGATTTCAATAACGGCTTTAGCTTGATTAATCACGTCTAAAATAAGCATCAAACGCTTGTTAACATCAAGTTCTTCAAGCAAAGCTTGTTTCTGCTCGTTTGGCATATTTAAATACGTCGCTAAGGTATCCGCTAATTCGCTGGGAGCAAGTCCTTTTGATAGTTGGCTAACAACTTGGCGAGGAAAACTACGTGAAAGACTCGGCAACTGCTCGATTTGTTCAAGGATATTGCGGACGATGACAGCCGTTTCGTTTTGATTTTCCTGAATATCTTCAAGAATTAAGGCATCACCAACGTAATGATTATTTTCGATGCGAATGTTTTGAAACCCTACGCGCTTAGTAGCCGTAACACGAATGCGATAAAATTGTTTTTGATCACCAAAAGATATAATCCGACATAGCGTTCCGATCTGATATAAATCTTCAGGCATTGGATCATCGATATTAGGATCTTTTTGACTGACGATAAAAAGAAGCGAACTGGCGTTATCGCGACTTTCTTCGATGGCTTTCATCGAAAAAGGGCG
>JAAZFR010000078.1 GCA_012971835.1 Erysipelotrichia bacterium | reverse complement strand
TTGTCTTTTTTAATTAGTTCAAAGACGATGCCGTCCTGCCACATTGAATTAAGATATTTAGTATAATATTTCTCATCGCGCACCACATATCCTTCATAATCTTTAATACACGCACTATACATACCAGATAGTAAGGAAGAATCATTTGTCTGTTCAAGGCCACATTCAAATGATTTTGGATAAGATTTCAAACTGATATTATAAGCATAATGAACAAAACCATAATCTAAATAAAATTGTGGATTAGCTGGATATAAAGATATTAAGCAATAACCTTTTTCTCGCATTGCATAAAAGGTTTTGCTCATCACTTCGCGCATCAATCCTTGCCGACGATAGTTTGCGCTTGTGCTGGCCGCCACGACAAAGGGAAGATCAAATATCTGAGCATTAAAAACAAACTTTTTCATAAGAATGTGAAGAGCCGATACGATGCGATTGTCTCGTTCAATATAGACCGCTCTCCGCAAACGATAAATGTGTAGAAAAAAGAAATCGACATAATTTTTAGAGTCGTCAAACGATTCTAAATACAAATTATAAAGTTGGATTGTTTTGCTATCAAAAATACAAGCGTACTTTTTTTCTTTATAAAGAGGATTGAGGGCTAGCTTTGCCTTTCGAAGCTGTGGCAAACCGATATCTTCTTGTCTAGATAATATGCGGCATGAGCGATAGTGTTTTGCTGTTGTTAATTGCACGAGAATTGTTCCGCTTCCGATATAGTTATAGTCACTTTTCTCAAAGAGGATAACGCCATGGTCGAAAACGCTTATTACTCCAATACTTAAGCCGACAACGATGTCGCTAACAACCAAAATATCACACAACAAATCTAATTCATCTTTATGTTTCAAAGCATGAACAATGGCGCCGAAGTCTTCATCAGCACCGCCTTCTTCCTCGTAGCGTTTTAAGAAAGAAAGAACCTTATCAAAATGAATATCTTCATAGGAAAGTAAGTCATATTTATATTTCTTTTTAAATTGGGCGACGAGATTTCGTTTTCGCGAAAACTTACCACCACTCATATCCGCTAATTCCTTAGGATCATATATGTATTCAGAATAGTAATCATCGTAAAGAAAAAGACATCCCTGATTTTTACTTGCTTCAATCATTTTTTTCGAAAGTCCGGTTACTAAAGCTTCTGGAAAATTATCGCGAATGTAGTTAAGACCTAAATTAAATTCATCCTTACTACGGCAGATTGGCGGGAAAAAGATCCATTCGTTTTCTTTTTCGAGGCTCCGAATAATGGCTATCTTGTCCTCAATCCATAAAATCTCAATTTGATGGTCATAATTCCACACGAACATGTTTTCAAATACAAGTTCACTCGAAGAATAGTTGCAAAAATAGAAAGATTCGCGCAAAATATCGTTTATTTTACTCTTATTCTCATATTTAATAGGTCTGAATTGAGTCATGTTAATAAACCTAATTATAATATATTTTCTATACTTATAAATCGAAAAACAAAAAGAAAAGGCACTCATTAATCGAGTGCCATTAGCGAAATGAAATACTATTGAATTTCAATCATTCGCTTAGATTCAACCTTCTTGGTTTCTTTTGGAACCGAGACAGTTAGAACACCATTTTCCATCTTCGCGACAATATCTTCTTCTTTTAAACCATCACCAACATAGAAGCTACGACATGTCGTTTGATAGTGACGTTCGCGATGAATGTAGTTCTCCTTGTCATCATTTGTTTCGTTTCTTTGTTCGGCCTTGATTGACAAGTAACCATTTTCAAGTGAGATTTCGACGTTTTCCTTAGCTACGCCTGGTAGGTCAACCATCAATTCGTAGTGGTCGTCTTTGGCAACAATATCGGTTTTCATCGTATTGCGGCGCCAAGTGTCAGGCCAATCCGTTTTGAAGAGGTCAAGCGGGAAAAAATCGTCGAAAAATGGATCATGAAGAACTAATTCTCCTTTTCTATTTCTCATATTTTCACCTCCTTTTTAGCGCTCCCCTTTAGGGGCACTATCATTGTAGCATAAATTTTAGCACTGTCAAGTGTAGAGTGCCAATAATATGCTTATAGAAATGAAAATTATTCTACGGTAACAGATTTAGCTAAATTACGGGGTTTATCAATGTTAACTCCCCGCTTCAATGCCACATAGTAAGAAAGGTATTGCCCAAATACTACTTTGACAAGGGGGCTTAAATATAGTGGAACATTTTGAACAACGAAACTATCATCTCTATGAGAGACAGACTTTGAACTAATAGTAATTAAACGAGCTCCTCGTGCTGCAACTTCATGAAGGTTGGACCTCATCGGTTCGGCCGTTTTTAAATCAGAAATAAGGCCAATAACCGGCGTATCCTTTTCAATTAGGGCGATAGGACCGTGTTTTAGTTCGCCACCGGGAAAGGCCTCGCTATGAATGTAGCTTGTTTCCTTCAGTTTTAGCGAATACTCTAAAGCCAAATCGTAATCATAGCCGCGACCTAAAAAATAAACATCCTTTTTTGAGGCGACAAAATCAGCGATTTCAATAATTGATTGATGGTTTTTCATGATTTCACGTTGCGCAGCAATTACTTCCTCTAAATCTTTAATAATAGTCAAATCGCTTTTTAAAGCGCCACCGAGAAGGGCAAGTAATGCCACTTGAGCAACGTAAGCCTTTGTTGACGCGACTGCAACTTCGACGCCGGCATATAAAAGAACGGTGTGATTAGCGAGGCGTGATAAAGTCGATCCTTGAGTATTGGTTATGGTAATAATGCTTCCACCCGAGTTTTTAACAATCGACATACAGTGAATTAAATCAGCTGTTTCCCCCGATTGACTAACAAAAATATAAATCGTTTTTGAACTCGGAATATAAGGATAAAAAGCCCATTCGCTTGCGATATATGCCTCGGCCTTTTTGCCAATCTTTCGAAAATACTTAACGCCTAGAAGACTCGCGTGATAGCTCGTTCCGCAAGCGAGGAAGATAATATTTTCGGCCTCTTCAATTTCTTTAAGCATAGCTTTATCAAACAAAAATGACTGACCGTCATAATAGTTATCAAGTAGTAAGCGAATGCAATTATCGGCCTCTTCAATTTCTTTTAACATGTAATGATCATAGCCGTTTAAATCAAGGGATTCGGCTTTAATGTCAGTTGCATGATAAATAATTTTTACAGAGGTCCCATCTTGATTAAAAAGTTTGATATCATCAAGCGAAATATATCCGTATTGATAGTCGCTAATCGTCACAAAATCTTTGGCAATCTTAAGCATTGGTAAATAGTCTGATGCTAGATAATTGCCTTCTTTGGCATGACCAATTAATAGTGGCGAGCGATTTTTTGCAAAGTACACTTTATCAGGATGATGCAAAAACATAATCGCTAAAGCATAGCTTCCCTTTAATTGTTTAATTGATAAGGAAATGGCTTGTAACGGATCTTGTGCTTTTGAAAATTCTTCCTCAAGTAAGTTGGCGATTACTTCCGTGTCCGTTTCGCTTTTGAAAACATAACCTTTCTCTATAAGAGAGCTCTTGAGTAAGCGAAAGTTTTCTATTACCCCATTATGAACAATGCTGAAAAGACCATGGTGGCTCGTGTGAGGATGGGCATTAATTACTGAAGGTTCGCCATGGGTGGCCCAACGGGTATGTCCGATGCCTACTAATGAATTAATCTCGGGTAGTGACTTATCTAAATCATCAACGCGCCCTCTGACTTTATATACTTTGGTTTCGCGATTCTTAAAAACCGCGATTCCGGCTGAATCATATCCGCGGTATTCAATTGTTTTGAGACCATTGATTAAATAATTACGAATTGGTTTAGGCGATACTCCGCCCACTATTCCACACATGAATAAGAATTCCTCCTGTTGTATTTATTATACAATTAGATCTTGAAGTGTTGGGTAAGGATAATATTCCATTGGTATATTATGCTCAGCATTATTGCAAAGTGTTTTGATGACTTGAAGAAGTGGTCTAACCTTGTTAACTAAAATGGTGGCCGCTTTTTTCTTATCGCGACATTGGATTGCGCTCATGACACTATCGTGTAATAGTTCGTTATTCTTGTACAAATCATCAATTAGTGCTCCAAAAAGAGCGGTTTTTTTCTTTAACGCCTCGACACAATGAGTTGTCGCTATGTCAGCACCTTTATATAAAGTAAGTGTTTTGACTAAAGCTGGAATAATACCTTTATCCACCATAGAAATTAAAGTCTTAGCTTGTGTAATTACCGTTTGATTAAATTCGTTATAGTAAATATCATAGCGCGCATCAATCTCTTCTTCACTTAAAACACCAAGACTTGAAAGCATTCGGCGGACATGTGGTTCTTTTAATGTCTCAACACTATCAATATAGTTTGGAAAATTATCTAATCCGCGCTGTTTCGCTTCTTCGGTCCATTCCTTGCTATAACCATCGCCGGCAAATAAAACGCGATGATGTTTAACGAGAATGTCATGAACAATCTCGACAATACGCTTTTGAATGTTTTCCGGTTCGCACCCTTCGAGTTTCTTCTCAATTTCTCCCAAAGCTTCGGCAATTCCCGCCAACAAAGTGGCATTTAAAGCTGATGGACTACGTGAAGATCCTAAAATTCTTATTTCGAATTTATTTCCCGTAAACGAGACGGGGGAGGTACGATTTCGATCAGTAATGTCAAGCGGTAAGGCGGATAGATTTTGAATAGGCGAATACATTTTTTCTAGTTCAACATGCGACAAATCAGCTTTGGTTGCTAAATCTTCGAAAACATGATGCAAATGATCGCCTAAAAAAATTGAAACAATGGCCGGGGG
>JAAZFR010000007.1 GCA_012971835.1 Erysipelotrichia bacterium | reverse complement strand
CTCGCCTGATTAAATACTGGTCTAATCAGCCAAGCGATCACACTTTGATTCTTATTGGTGGTGGCAAAGAAAAAAGAAAGTATCAAAAGCTTATTAAGAAACATGCTTTCAAAAACGTTATTCTTAAAGACTTTATGAACAAGCAATCTCTGTTTAAATATTTCCAAGCTGCCGATGCATACATTTTTCCAAGTAAAGAAGATATCTATGGTCATGTCGTTAATGAGGCTCTATCTCAGGGCTTGCCTGTTATTTCTAATATTAATGTTAATTCTGCCCTTTGCCTTATCAATAATGGCAAGAATGGTCATGTCGTTAATTTCGATAACGACAAAGAAATCTCTGAGGCTATTTCGCATGTCATGAAAGATGAGGTAATGCCTTATGAAGCTTTAAAAACAGCTCGTGAAAATACAATTGAAAAAATGGCAAAAAAGCATATAGCTATTTTTAAAAAGTGGGTTGCTAACAAATGAAGATTATTTATATGTCGGGAGCGATGAAGGATGCCGATTTTAATATATATATTAAGAAGGCAAGATATAATCTTAATCCCAGCAATCAAAACTTCCATTATCGCTTTCTTAAATCCTTAGCGAGTCAAGCAGAAATTATTGCTATAACCTTGAGGCCTTTTTCGAAGGGATTATTTGAGGTCAGTCACCTTGAAAAAGAAAAATCAATTGATGGTCAAATAACCTTTAACTACCTGGCGGATAACGCTAACCGCTTTTATAGATTATTCCTTCGCCACCGCAACCTCGTCAAAGAAATCTCGACTATTATCAAAGAACAAAAAGATGACATTGTTCTTCTTGTTGATTCCTTGAAATACGCTTTGGCAAAAGCTGCGATTAAAGCCGCTAAGAAAAACAAGATTAAAGTTATTGCTATCGTAACTGATAATCCTAAACTCCTTTCAAATGAATCTTTGTTATACGCCAAGGCAATTGCAACTTTGAACAAAAAATACGATGGTTTTGTTACCTTGTCGCCCGGTCTTAATGAGTTGACGAACAAAAAGGCAAAACCTTCATACATATTTAGTGGTTTCGCCGAGGAGATAACTATTGATACACCTTTGGTCAAGGAACCATACTTCTTCTGTTGTGGAGCTCTCTATGAGCGCTATGGCATTTTAAAGATGATTGAAGCTTTTAAACAAGTTAAAACTGATCGCCAACTTTTGATTGCCGGACATGGGCCAATGATTGAAACAATAAAGCAATTAGAAAAAGATGATCCACGTATTCGTTATGTCGGATTATTGTCACGCGAGCAAGTTCTTAATTATGAGTCTCATTCTGAATTAAATATTAATCCTCGTTTGTTTAGTGAAGATATCGATAAATATTCAGTACCGAGCAAGGTACTAGAATACTTAAGTAGTGGCGTTCCCCTCCTATCGACCATTCACACTGCTTTGCATCAAGAATTTTGTGGCGAAGTTATTTGGATTAAAGATGGAACAAGCGATGAGCTTCGCAAAGCGATGGAACTATTTCTCGCTTTTCAAAATGGCGAGATGAAGAAAAAAGCCCTTCTCGCCAAGGAAAAGGTCTTATCCAAATATGGACTAGAAGTCCAAGGAAAACTCCTTTACGAATTTATAACATCCGTTAGTTCTTTTTCGATTAACTGAGCAACATGGCGTAACGAAAAATTATTTTCGTAATAATTCTTATTTTTCCTACCCATTTCTTCTTTTTCTTGTGGGGTCATACCCATTATCTTTTCCATGGCTAAAGCAATGCCATCTGCGGATTGCTCAGATAAAACCGCTCCACCACTTTTAATAAGAACATCTTTCCCATCGCCGGATAACGCGCCAATAATAGGGCGAGCAAATTTTAAATAGTGAACTAGTTTGTTGGGAATCGTTTTGCCAACTGTACCGCCTTCTTTTAAAGTGACAATAAGCGCATCAGCGTTTTTATACAACGCTTCTGCTTTTTCTAATGCTAATGGTCCATGATATGTAACGATGCTATGAAGATTATTATCTTCAATGAATCTGATTAGTTGCGAGGAAAGAGCGCCCATGCCCGCTAAATGGATTTCTACATCATTATGATGAGCCAAAAGCTGACCGGCCTTTGCGATTTCATTAATCAGTTGGAGATGTCCGATGTTTCCCACATAGACGAAGTTATATTTTTTATGATATGAAAAGGGTTCAATCGCCTCTTTAGACGTTAATGAAGGCTGGGGTACATATGAAAAGGGGATATTATCAATTTTTAAAACATCGTGGAAGTAATCGACAAAAGAAGGCGAAGAAACTAAAATCTTGTCGCATCGTAAATATAGTTTCTTACTCCATTTATAAAGAAGTTTATAAACAAGTGAATCCTTTTTTACCGCGCCGGTTACGACGGTTGATTCAGGCCACAAATCAAGACAATGTAAGATATGTTTAATTTTGTGTTTTTTTGCATAAACAATGGCTGGGGCAATTGAGATGACTGGAGACAGGGAAGTAGAAAAAACGACGTCAAATTCCTGCCTAAGTCTTTTAACAAATGCTTTAGCATTGCGGTGGAAAGACAAATAATTACGATAAATCGAAATTCGGCTTTGCTTACGAGGATACAAATTAACGCGATGAACTTTAACGCCCTTAATTACTTCATAATAGACTTTTCGATATTCAGGAAGAATCTCGTTAAAACAATAATTAGGTTTGCCGGTTACTACCGTCACGTCATGCCCTAAAACGGCAAGTTCTGAAGCGATGTCAGAAATTGTGAATCGTTCTGGGTAATAAAATTGGCAGACAATAAGAATCTTCATATGCGTTTTTACTATCATATAGTATCGCATATTTTAATGATTCACTTTAGAAAATTCTAAAAAGGCAATGAATTTTAAATGATAAACTCATATAATTTATATGATTATGCATGAAACAACTAGGACTAATGTCATCGTTAATCTAACTCGCACGATAGTTTTGACGATTCTTTCGTTTATTACTTTTCCGTTTGTGTGTCGCGTTCTTGGTGATGAGACAATTGGCTTATATACGTGGGCTAACACGTTTGTTTATTACTTCTTAATTTTAGCTCGCATCTCTATTCCTAATTTTGCAGTTAGAGAATGCGTGCGCGTTCGCGATGATAAAAAGGCTCTAAGTAAAAAAGCCCAAGAATTTTTTATCCTACAGTCGATTACGACCATCCTTTCCTTTGGTTTGATGCTCGCTTTTGTGTTCTCGGTACCCGAATTATTATCCAATCGCGAAATTATTTTTATATTGAGCATCAACTTTTTAACTGGCGTCTTTTCCTTTGAGTGGATATATATTGCTTTAGAAAAGCACTTCTATATGGCCATGCGCTCCATCGTTATATTAACAATCAGTGCGATTTCCATTTTTATCTTTGTCAAATACCCCGAGGATATTTATCTATATGCATTTTTCACTGTTGGAGTGACGTTTTTGACCGTCATTAGTAATCTTTTGTACCTTCCAAAGTTTATTTCATTTAAAAAGGAAGGGGCATATGATTTCAAATCATACATCAAACCTTTGCTTGTTCTCTTTACGATTTCAATCGTCCTTTCCTTATACAATCAAAGTGATACTTTTATTCTCGGATTCCTCAATGCGGATAAAGCTGAGGTTGGTAGCTATTCTGTTGGTCTAAAAGGTGTTGACGTAATTATTGCTGTAACGACTTCATTAAGTATCGTTTTCATGCCGCGAGCCACGTATTATTATCAGCTCGAAGACAAATCCTTCTTTAAGAAGTTAACCAAATATTCTATCAATATTACGCTTTTTATTGCTGTTCCCGCCATTGCATCCATGACGATGTTAAGTGAACCAATTACACGTCTCATTTCTGGCAACTATTTACAAACTGGCGGTAACTTTCAAGAGTCATGGACAATATTAGTTATTCTCGCTTCATTAATGGTCACTTACTCAATCGGCGACATTATCTACACACAAGTGTTAATTCCTATGAAAAAGGAAAAGATTTATTTATACACTATATTGATTGGCGCCATATTAGATATCGTTTTATCAGTAATATTAGGTTTGTTCGTCTTTAAAGATCATCCAGCGATTGGCGTTGCTATCGCCACCGCGTTTACCGATGCAGTAATTATCACCTTCTTGCTTTATAAAACATGGCAATGGACAGGTCACGCCCTCTTCAATCTTAATACGGTAAAAATCTTTTCTTTAGGCGTTATTGTAGCGCTCGTTTGTTTCTTTGTTGGTCCCATTCTATTTGATGTGTTCATGGTTCAATTTAGTGGAAATCACACAAGTGCTTATTTGGCTGAACTAATTAGTGCAATTGCAATCTCGGGCATTATCTATCTCGTCGGTCTCCTTGTCTTAAAAGAAGATTTGGTTACCTCTTTCATTCGCAAGAAAATTTAATATAAAGATAAACTAAAAAACCGCGTTTTGCGCGGTTTTAGTGTTATTTTGTGGTAATTATTCAGGAATATAAGTAACGTTAGCTTCAACTGTTAAACCTGATGAGCCGAGCCACAAAGCATTCCAATTAGCAGTATTGTCGTCTTTGGTCATTACCGTGATTTGAAGTGAAGTATCACAGCCATTAAATACATTAGCGCTCATCGCGGTTACTGATGAAGGAATTGTAACTGTTAATAAAGAGGTACAATTTTCAAAAGCGCGATCCTTAATGGCTTGAATTGTAGTAGGAATGGCAATTGATGCTAAGGACACGCAATCTTTAAATAAGTTCGTGTCAATGACAATAAAGTTAGTGTTGGTAGGAAGGGTTACTGACTCAAGTGAAATACATCCTTCAAAAACTGAACTGTTAATTGCGCGCACAGTATCCGGTACAACAAATTCTTCTAATTGAATGCAACCCATAAATGCTTCACGGTATATCGTCAACATAAGGATGTCTTCCGATGTATCGATAATTACTTCGCGTAACTCGATTGCGTTTTTCGCTAATGCGGGAGCGATAAAGCGAATTGAGCTGGTTAAATCTAATACTTCAATTGCTGTGTTAGAAAAGACAAGTGAATCAATATTCGTTTCGCCTAATTGCAATAAGGTGCTGGGCAAAGAAACTCGATTTAATGGACTAATCACAACATCGTCTTTATCAACAAGAATGATTTCCTTAAAACTTGTGGCGTTATAAAAAGCTTTGACGGTAATTTTTTGTAAGCCTTGAGAGACTTCGGCCTCATCCCATTGATTGGTTTCTTCATTGTAGACATATTCAGTTCGAGTTGTTCCGGTCGCATTTTCATAAACATAGACGGATACAAGATTATGACAATTTTCAAAAGTACTATCTTTGATAGTGCGCACACTGAATGGAATCGTAAATTCGCTAATAGCTGTTCCGCGGAAAGCGGCAATGCCGATGTCATATATACGACTATTTTCACTATATTCATCTTCATCAAAGACAATTTCGCTTAAGCTTTCACATCCATCAAAGACATAGTTATTAATGACACTTACTCCAGATGGAATTGTCATTTTAGTCATTGAACGGGAGTTTTGGAAGGCGCCTGTGCCAATCGTTTTTAAATCAGTTCCCAAAACCACTTCACCAGCAAAATTTGTTTCCTTAAATGCATAATCGCCAATCGATTCAATTTGATTCGACCACTCCATTTCGGTTAAAGAGGTGGCACCGTAAAAGGCTTCATTGCCAATGTATTTAACGTTATCGCCTAAGTGAACTTCATTTAAATTAACACAGTTATAAAGTAATTTATCAGAAATAGATTCTAAATGATCAGGGAATTCGGCATAAGTAATACCTGGCTGATCTGCAAAAACGCCTGCGCCAATTTGCTCGAAATT
>JAAZFR010000077.1 GCA_012971835.1 Erysipelotrichia bacterium | reverse complement strand
ATCACAAAAACTGCGTGGATAAATTTGATAAACAACGTTTTCTTTAAAATATTTCTTTTCCATGAATTTATGTTAGCACAAAAGGTTTTTCTTTTTTGCTCAATCTAGATAATTTCGTTTATTTTAAATAAAAAGATTACAGATGATGTTCAACCGTCAATAAGAAAAGGGCGAATGGTTCTCGCCCCTTATGATGAACGCTACTGAGGTTTTAAATAGGAAAGTACTGCTCCTGAGCCCATAGAGGCAAATACTGAACATAATTGCGAAAGACAAAAACCTTCGATTCATGAAGTTTATAGTTTTCTTCACCCGTTACTTTGTTCTCAAAGTCGTTAGTTTCTGCATTCCAAACCGCAACGCCATCGGTCTTTGATAAATCATAATAGCCTTTAATTGTTTCCGTACCGCTAAAAGTGAAGTCATCGGTTCCATAGCTACGAAAACGCATTGTTCCATTAACGGCATTCCAATAGACGTTAAGGTTTTCGCTGATATTGGGAATTTTATAAATTCTTTCAATCGCGGCAGCGGCGGGATGACCGCTTTTGCCATCAAGATTGTAGGTTATGCTTTGGCTTGGTGGTCCAGGCGGAACGTTATATTGATTAGCTCTTGCGGCCGAGATAGCTACGCCTTTTGGATTTAAAGCATTCATTAACTCTTGAGTATTGCTGCCGTGCGAACCGTGATGACTCGCCTTATAAAGAGTAACTTCATAAAGATTTTCCCTTTGAAGAAGGCGAGCTTCAGCTGAACTAGTTAAATCTCCAGCTGTAAAGAATTTGAAGTCCTGATAAGTAAAGATAGTTGTAAGACTAGCCGAGTTGCCTGCGCTATTTGCTCCCGTTTCAACATAGTATCCAGTATCGAGAATATCAACATAGAAATCACTCGTAAGATAATAGCGTTTACTGGCATTATTAACGTATGAAATGCAGTCGATAGCTGGATGATAAGTCGCACCTTTTTCGACGTATGAATCTTTAATAACTCCGTATTTTCCGCGATTTGCCAAATGACCAAAATCAATGATTAAAGAAATATTATCGATGTTTTGCAGGGCATTTTCTAAGCCATCAACATGATCGGAGTCGTTATGACTGGCCATCAAAACATCGAGACGACCGTCACTGACATGTTCGTCAAGAAAGTCACTAATATAGTTACCATCATATGACCAGCCAGCGTCAATTAGTATCTCGACATTACCCTTTTTTATAAAGAGGGAATCCGAGTAAATATGTTGCATCTCAAAGAAATAAATATCGAGTGGTTCTTCTTCGTCGGTCTCACCGATAAAAAGAGGATCACTACTTGTCTTACCGCTTCCATAATATGTTGGTTCGCGTACTTCTAAAAAACTTGTTTTGTAAACATATGAAGCAATATTAGATACTGCTTTGATTGTTGTTGTTCCCACAAGATGAGGAGTTATTAGTCCTTCATCATCGATGGTAGCGATACTTGTATCATTAATTGACCAGTATACTTCTTGCGAAGCATTGTCGGGATGAACAACGGCGTCTAAATCTAGTTCATCTCCTAAAAAGATCGTTACACTATTGACAATTTCTTCGTCTAAATAAATATCGACTCCCGTAGGAACAGCTTCGACACTCGGAGCACAAGACGCCAAGGAAAGCAGAAAGACGGACAAAATAATTGATGGTTTCTTGATCAAGTTAATCACCTACTCTCGCTAACCGGATGTCATCGAAGTTGATGCGATATGACGTGCCATCAACAAGAAGAGAAATGGCAACACGAGCACTTTGCCCTTCGGTCGGAATATATACGCGACATAACTCAAATTGTCTTGCGCCAACAACAAATACTCGATCAAGCGCTGTCCAATTTACTCCTTCATTTAATGAATAGGATACTTCTAATTTTGCATTTAAAGGATCGTTTCCGTAAGTTGCAACATTGAATTCAAGAAAGTCGAAGACAAAGTCTTCACGCAATTCAAGTCTGCCACTGTTAGCTTGTACACTCTTGTCGGATTGCATTCTTGCTGACCAAGTTCCATTAACGCGATCATTTTGAATAGCAGAAATTAAGGTTCTTCCATAATGCCATGTGGCAGCCGGTGTTCCTAATGTCGCCAAGTTATTTGACGCCGAATGGTTGTATGAAGGTTGAGATGTACTATTTCCATAAGAATCAGCTTCAGCAGCATCTTCAAAATCTAATAGATGTGCATTAGTTTGATTGCTTTGATCACTTCCAAGAACAGTGACCACATAATCCTTGCTGATATTAGCACTATTTTTTACAAAGGTTGCTTCTAAGACAATGTCGGTATCATTAACCGGGCGAATAATCGGACCGCCAGAAAAAATCTCGGGATTGTAGCTCGTCCAGTAAACATCTACACCATCGAAGCCATCGACAGTCGTTGGAAGAGTGATTGTGCTTTCATCGAGCTCAATCGTGTTTTCGAGAACTAAAACTTCGGAAGCGAGTTCCACCGCCATCTGATCCCCCATTGCTTGACCTTCGATATCGGAGGCTTTGACAATTAATAATTGATTTGACTTAACTGATCCATAGCCAAAGGCTGTTAAAATACCTTTTGCTGATAGAGCGCTACCAACTGCCATCCCTTGAAAGACCGCCGTAATAGCTGCAAATTCTGTTGCCCCACTAACTTTGGGATCAACACGATAGGCGATAACATTACCACCGACATCAACGTTGACACTATAGGCTGCGGAATACGAGGTAGGAAGCGATGATATCGTTCCACTAGGAATATTTACATAAGAAGCATGATAAGGCGCTGTTACTTCGTTATCCATGACGTTTATTGAGGATAAATCATTGATTGTAACGTTAATACTTTCATCTATTTCTTCGAAATACTCGACACCAATGATTTCGTGCAAGCCTTGATAGTAATAATCTTTAAAGCCGCCGACAATATATACTTTATTGACTTCAACTGGAAAAAAGAAAGCATTTTGGCCGTAGACATAAAATCCTTCTGTGCCATTTTGAATGTAATAACTAATTGTCGCCTCATGACCTGAACCTTCAATTGGTAGGACATGCCATACTTTGCCTTTAATTTTTAAAGGTGTATCATTTTCGGCATTCATGAAATCCTCATGAGAGGCAAAATCAACTTCATCCCACTCAACGGTTGGTTCCGGAGGTGTTACGTCGGTGACTGTGATTGATATTTGTCCACTGACAGATGGAAAGTCGACTGAAATTGCCGAAATGTTAGTGCTGCCCACTTGAACACCCGTCACTAAACCAGTCTGCGATACTGTAGCGATGTCGCCATTGGCAGTTGCCCATGTTACATTTTGATCTGAGCCGGGCGGAAGAACGGTATGAGTTAGTTGTAAAGTTAAACCAATAGCAACAAAATTGTTACCCGTGCTACTGACAATATTTATTGATTGTGGATCGGGGTTAGGGTCTTGGTTTATTTGCAAAGCAAACTCGCCACGAACACTCGTTTTAACAGATGAGGTAGCATACAAGAAAACATTGCCGTCATTAAGGGTTGTAACTAGTCCCGCATCAGAAATGGTTGCCAGATCATCATCGCTACTTGACCAAGTAACTGATGACGATGCACCTTCAGGATGAACGGTGGCGGTCAATTGCAAAGTATCGCCTTCAATGACTGAAACGACATTGTTTTCTGAAGTAATCGTAATACCTAATGGTTCAACCTTGGGTCCGCATGATGAAAGAACAAGCACTGAAGCGAGGATAGACGCTAGTAAGATATTCGTTTTTTTCATAGTAAAATCCTTTCCTTGAGATTATTTTTTTGATTATGAATATGTTTGACTTTGTTCGTAGGCATCACCCCTCCTCATGCAATTAAAACAACCTATCAGGCTGAGGTTTTAATTCTTATCAAGACTTATGTTGTCTCGGGGGGTGTCCTCTCTTGCGGGGCAAGACGAGAGCCTTAATGGCATTTATATTATAACTTATTTTATAAAGTTGTTTACTGCTTTTGTTAAACAATTTTCTTTCCTCCTCTTGTTTTGACTTTATAATACTGAGGATAGAGTGATACAATTACCAATATGAAGAAGTTACATAAGTCACTCTTGCTATTCGCTTTTGTTCCTTTGCTTATGGCAAACTCACCGTCTCCGGAGTTATATCCTGATGAATACACTGATTATGAAATAGTTAATGAAAACGCCATTATCAGTGAAGAAGGAAGTGCTAAGTTTATAACTTTTAGTGGCGAGATTCGCAATATCGGTGAAGGCGTGATCAATTTCTGGTACAGCTATCTTGTCTATCGTTTTGAAGGTAACGATTATGACATCATTAATCATAATTACAATAACATCGAGTCAATTCAAGGCCTGAAGCCTAGTAAATCTTACCTTTATGAAGAAAAATATTCTTATAATGGGCATGCCCCTCTAGGGGATGTTAGTTATATTATTAAAAGGAGTGAACTTCGAGGTTACAGTGGCGATGACATAATCACGGCTATTGTTGTGTCAAACTTATCTGTCTCTGATGTCTCATATAATGAGAGCAACGATAAAACAACTTATACGATTTCTTTTGATTGGGATAATCCTGGTGAATACTCATCGGAAACCCTTTTTATTTCTTTTTTGATGAATGACGTGGAATGTGTGTTTTATGAGTGGGAAAGCATTAAAAGGGAAGATAGTGGTCATTCTGATGTCTACATTTCTTTTGCTGGCGATGTTTCTAATCAAGAATTAGAAAATCTGGAATTATCTTTTATTCGCCGTTCGTATGAAAGCCGAAGTTGGAATTTCTTTGGCTCGCCATTCTTTAAAGGTTTTGTGGTTGTCGTAATCGTTATTAGTGCCATGATTGTCATCGGTCCGATAGCAGTTCTAGTTACATTGTT
>JAAZFR010000076.1 GCA_012971835.1 Erysipelotrichia bacterium | reverse complement strand
TTAGTCTCGCGTCAGATACTTCGACGTTATTGTCATCTGGTGTTAAAAACAAATATCGTCTAAGCTGTAGACGTTATTGTGGGACCTTCTTTGGACCGGGGTTCAATTCCCCGCATCTCCACCAAAAAATTCCTAAACCGGAAACGGTTTGCAACTCGTATTCGCCGCACTTGTGTGCCATATCAGAATACGGGTTTTTATTTCGCTTAGGCATCAAAAATGCCTGACAGAAATATGTGAGAACAAAAGCGAAGGAAATCATCATAACGATTTATGTAAGTATATGTGTATCAAAAACAGAATGAATAGAGGTAATAAATACTAACACAAAAAAGTAAAAGGTTGAAGATTCATAGCTTTTGTTGCGGCTTTGATATTTTTCTAGTTTGGGCAGAAATGATGTCTTTTCATATAAGAATTCAATTTCTGCCGAGACAACCAATAAACACACTTATATATTATTCATATTTTCTGTTTTATACATTTAAGAATTTTTCGATAATGTGGCATTATAATCTTAATGTGGTTTAATGCTAAAAAGGAAAGCATGAGAAAATGGGGCAAAAATTAGATCTCAACAAAGAATATCATGCCGTGTTGCTTTATAGTGCATCGAACAACAAATGGGAAGAGCAAATTGCGCGTATTTCTGCAATATATACAGCCTCTATTTATGGTAATTTTACAGGATATCACATTTATTTTAAGGGTGGTGGAAAATTTTTCTACAAAGCGGCGAATGTCCAAATTCTAAATTTGGTGAAGCGAATCGACATTTCAAAATACGATGTTTATGTTGACGGAAACCTCGCGGCAGTGACATTTCTAGATCAATTTGAAAAGGGATATTATCGAGTCGGATTTTCAAAATCTAATACCTTTATAGGGGAAGTCGAACTTAAAAGTAACAAATATAAAGATGTTCTTGATTACTTTTCAGGCTTGTCAAATTACGCCGAAACCATAGCGGAAGCAGATAGTCCGCTTTTGATCTTGTCCCAAAGCTTCAAACGTTTTTCTCTCTCACGAGAATCGGTTCTATTCGATTTTTTGCAAGGGCATTTTCAGCTAATTAGAGACAAAGATGCCGTTATTGTTCCTTTCGATTTTAATCATAGTCAAAGTAAAGCAATTTCGAAAATGCTGACTAACGGCATCTCCATAATCGAAGGACCGCCAGGAACCGGCAAAACGCAAACGATATTGAATTTAATTTCTAATATTCTTTACAGAGGCAAAAACTGTGCAATTGTGTCTAATAATAATACGGCAATCGATAACGTGTATGAAAAACTTGCCGAAGAACGATTATCTTTTTTTGCGGTTCGGTTAGGAAGTCAAAAAAACGTCGACCAATCGCTTCAATTTGATCAAAACGAAACGCTATTAGAATTTTTGAATAGCCCCCACGAGCAAACTTCTACTTCCGATCTTCAAAAACTGAACCATCTTATGACTAAACTCACAAAGATACACGAAATAGAAGCTCAAACAGCAATTCTAAAAACGCAGCTGCTCGATCTAGATAACGAGAATCGGCATATTGAAAAAAACGAAGAGCGTATTGAGATTAATACGAGACTATCACCAAATGACTATATGGCCTTAATTCAACGCTTAGAGAAACCAAAAAAGATCAGGCTTTTTGAAAGATGGCGATACGGTTGGAAATTTAGAGTAAAAATTTCAAAAATTGACGTCAATGATTTGCTGAGCAGTGCCGAAAAGCTTTTCTATCAGAAGAAATTATCGGAAATAAGCAATCAAATAGCCATTAATGAAAAACAACTTTCAAAGTTGAATAAAGGAAGCGCCACTTCAGAAATCAAGGCGCTATCGAAGAAGTTTCTGAACACTATACTCCACAAGCGCTACGAGGGAATTGAAATCCGAAATTTCACAAACGAATCATATAAGAAAGATTATAGTAATTTTCTTCAAAGATATCCGGTTGTTTTAAGCACTACTCATTCTTTGGTAAATAATGTTACGCGTGGATTTACGTTCGATTATTTAATCATTGACGAGGCTTCACAAGGCGATTTGCTTAGTAGCGTGCTGGCGATGAATTGCGCGAAGAATTTGGTGGTGGTTGGCGATTCAAAACAACTTCAACAAATCGATGAAGAAAGGCTATATGAAAAATCGCAAGAATTGGCAATAAAGTATGGTATTGGCAAAGCTTACTACTACCATGAAAATTCAATACTTCGATCGGCGAAACTCGCAATCGAAAAGGTACCGATTACTGTATTGCGAGAACACTATCGCTGTGCCCCGGATATAATCAATTTTTGTAACAAAATATTTTATGATGACGAGCTTATTGTCATGACAAAGAACAGCGGCCAACATATCAAGATAATAAAAACTGTTCCTGGCAATCACGCTCGCAAAAACCCCAACGGAAGCGGACTATATAATCAAAGAGAGATCGATGAGATAAAAGGTATTCTCTCTTCGTCTGTTTCAAATAACGTTGGAGTTATTACCCCCTTCCGATGTCAGGCAAATATCATTGGGGAAAAGTATATAGGCAAGAGCCTAGAAGCAGATACGGTTCATAAGTTTCAAGGTCGGCAAAAAGACGAAGTAATCTTATCTTTTGTCGTTAATGATTTAAATAAGAGCGATGAAAACGTAGAGAATCGCCTCTATGATTTTGTAACCAATAAAGAGCTGCTAAATGTCGCTATTTCGCGAGCAAAAACCAAGTTGACCGCGATTGTTTCTGACAAGGTCTTTAACTCATCAAATAACGCGATTGTCGATTTCATAAAATACACAGAATATCTTTATGGGAGCCAAGCCTCAGAAGAATCGACAGTTAAGTCGGTTTTTGATTTTCTCTATTCCGAATACACAAAGGCGCTTTTCAGCAAATATGAAGAAAATCCCGAACAACACAAGACGGAACTGCTGATGAGAGATGTTATTAAAGAAGTTCTCAAAGACCACTATTATATTAATTTTTCGATGCACACAAGGCTTGGAAAAATCATAAACACAACTGATGAATTTAGCCCAGAAGAAAAAGAGTATATCCTTCACCCTTGGACTCACGTTGACTTCCTTTTCTATAACCGAGTTTCAAAGGAGAGCCTTTTTGTGTTAGAGGTTGACGGCATTCGATTCCATGAGCAAGATAAAAAACAAAGTATACACGACGATATTAAGAATCGTGTTTTAAACAAAAACAATATTCCTATCTATAGATTTAAAACGAATGAATCAAACGAAAAAGCGCGTCTTGAGGAAATCGTCAGAAAGTACTTGCATTAATAGGTTTTTGAGACTATGACCAAATGAGCGAGGCATTTCTGAAATATCGGACTAAAAATCCAAGTATCGATATGTATTAAGTTGCGACACCCAAGTCATCGTTTTGTGCACTAAATAATAGTTACAATAATGATGATGTGATCATCGCTTTTCCATTTTGGAATAGGATAAAGTTCAGGGAGTCGCATCTCCACCAAAAGAATTGAAACTGCTCCCATAATTTGGACCAAAAAACATTTGGTACAATTGAAGGGGAGCTTTTTTATGAAAACAACTCTAAAAGAGAAATTGAGGTGCGTACTCCTTCATT
>JAAZFR010000075.1 GCA_012971835.1 Erysipelotrichia bacterium | reverse complement strand
GGTTCTGTAAATTCTAACGTGTGAAAACGTGTGATTGCAGAAAAAACCACACGAAACTGTAAAATCTAACGTGTGATGGGATCAGGAAGCAATTCCTGGTCCTTTTTATTTGGGCTTTTTACCATAAGTCATGATGAGCATGGCTCGCTTTCTAAACCGATCAAAATTGTGATAACCATATGCCGATTTGATGATTGTTTTTAATTGATTATTAAGTCCTTCGGCCATCGCGTTCGTATAGTGAAATGTCTTATTTCCTTTAGCGAAGCCATTCGCGATTTCATATCGCCATTTATGGTATGTTCTTCCGACAGAGTTTAAGTCTTCGTATGGCGAATTAGTTAACTTGTTAGACATTCTTTCGACAAACTTAAGCGCCTCCTCATAAGTCGCATATTGCGAATAACGGAAAATCTCTTGCAAAGCATCATAGCCAATCCATAAATCCATTCTTAGCTGAATGCAGCGAAAGACGAGATCAGAGTAATGAAAAACTTCGCCTGTTTTCATATGCGTGTAATGCTTGTCCGGAATCTTACTTCCCCGGCATAAAAAGTACTTCCAGTGCCCTTTCATAAAATTATATTCGACGCTTCCTTTTCTTGATTCGGTGTTCATCACTCTCGTCCTTATCCGATTGACAGCATTGGTTAATTGCGTGATGACGTGAAATAAATCGGCGATATGAATGGCCGCGGGAAAGTAGTGGCGACATATCAAGGCATAAGCATCATACATGTCAGAAATAAATACTTTAGTATTTTCCCTTTCTTTTATAGAAATGGAACCAAAGTATTCTCTTAGATAGGCCATCTGGCGGTTTTTGATGATATCGATGATCTCGCCCTTTTCAAAGTTAGTCAGAACACAGACAAATTTTTGATTAATCTCTTCCGAAAAGCGAATCTCATCGATACATAGGACACGTGGCATCTTTAGGCGTGGAACGAACTTCACTTTCTCATCGAAAAGTTGAACAACGCGGCTGTGAGAAATTTGATATTTCCGCGCGAGATCACGAAAGGTAAGCTTCGAAGTAAAATCAGCATAAATAAGTTGTTCGGTAAGCGAGGATGTCGAGCGCCTGTAGCGCATTCCTTGAACATTAGGAGTATATGTTTTATGGCATTTCAAACATAGATAGCGAGGCTTTTTGATGCGAAGAATGTCCTCGATGTTATTATTCTCTGAGCAGTTGTATTCAACATAAGAATATCCGTGAATATGCGTCTTTGTTGACTTGCAGTTCGGGCATTGGCGCATTGTCGTTTTTAACTCGGCCTCAAAAATAAATCCTCCATCAAAAGGAAGCGGATCAACTGGGACATCCAAAAAATCGTCAGGCTTGAAACCAAGCCTTAATAAAAGTGTGTTAAAATTCATGTGGGTCTCCTTTACTTTGGTTTTAACGATTCAAGTATAATGGAGACCTTTTAAAATAACCAAAACTGTTAAATCTAGCGTGGGGCGATAAAAAACATCACACCTTGGATTTTACAGCTCC
>JAAZFR010000074.1 GCA_012971835.1 Erysipelotrichia bacterium | reverse complement strand
GCTTTCCGTATAGTTTTTAGCGTTGAGATAGCAAGTTGCGTATTTTGTTCCGCTATCGAAAGCATTATTCATCTTTGTTAGATAATCGGGATGAGGTTCAGTATCAGCATCAAAGATGATGATGGCCTCGTATTCTGTATTGTATTGTTTGATAATTTCCGCGAAGGCATGTTTAAGAGCGTAACCTTTAGTTCGCTCCTGATCATTGTTATAAACGATGACCTTTGCGCCAGCTTTTTCGGCCACTATGGCAGTTTGGTCCGTACAATTGTGGGCAATCACAAAAATATCATAATGTGTGCGAGGATAAGTTAAGGTTGTTTGAATTTTGTTAATCGAATCACCAATGACATCATCTTCATTTCGGCAGGGAATGAGAATGGCGTATTTGTGTAAGGTCTTTGCCTCAGGGTATTTTTTAGCGCGAATGAAAAAGAAGATAATGAACGCTAATTGTGGTAGAAAGGCGACAGAGATAATACCGATTGCGATTTGATTAATAATATCAAGGATTTGGTTGAGAAGTGCCATACGATAATATAATAAACTTTTTTTATAAAAAATCACTGGATTTTGTGGCACTTTTTATAAACAAGACAACAAACGGAATCAAAACACCTATTCGCTGATTGATAAACATGCCTTATAATAATAGAGCACAAATTCATAATAAGGAGCAATTTATGACGAAGGAAATGTGGGCTTATTTGATCGCGTTATTCGTTTCTATCCTAGCAATAGGAGTGGCTATTTGGTTAGCGATGTGGGTAAAAAAGCTTAAATCAGATAATGAAAAGATTGCTTACGTCTCAACTTTGATTAAGCGAGGGGCCAATACCTTTTTGAAAAGAGAATACACGATTTTAGCCGTCTTCGCTGGAATCTTGTTTTTATTTATTTTGTTATTTCTTCCCAAACCAATTTGGCAAGTTGGTGATGAAGTCAATGTCTCTCGCGCTTTGCCGAATATCGCGATGGCCGTATCTTATCTAGTCGGCACCGTCTTTTCAGGCATTGCCGGCAAAATCGGCATCGATATTGCTACAATCGCGAATGTCAAATCAGCTGAAGCTGCAACTAGAGGAATCAAACCTTCATTTATGGCTGGTTTTCGTGGCGGTGCTGTTATGGGCATGGCCGTCGTTGCAAGTTGTCTATTGGGCGTCACTCTAATTTTCTGGGCAACTTATAGTTGGACTGGAAACGCCCGAGTCCTCATCGGCTTTAGTTTTGGTGCCAGCTCACTAGCTCTTTTTGCTAAAGCAGGAGGTGGCATTTTCACCAAAACAGCCGATATTAGTGCCGACCTAGTGGGAAAAGTTGAACTAAATATTCCTGAGGATGATCCTCGTAATCCAGCTGTCATTGCGGATAACGTTGGTGATAATGTTGGTGATGTTGCGGGAATGGGTGCCGATTTATTCGACTCAAACGTCGCCTCACTTGCGGCAGCCCTTGTCTTAGCTATCGCCCTTGACCCAAAATTTATCCCCTTAGTCTTTTTGTTTGCAACGGCCGGTTTATTATCTTCGATAATTGGCGTCTCAACAGCCAATATTGGAAAGCATGGTAATCCAACCAAAGCTCTCAACAGCAGTACATATATTACGACAGGCGTTTATTTTATCTTAACAGCAATTATTACCGTTCTGTTTGACTTCGTTTTCGATGCCGGACCTGACCATGTCTATTGGTATATCTGGGGTTCGACGATTCTTGGACTTCTTGTCGGCGTAGTTATTGGTCTTGCAACCGATTACTTTACTGATGATAGTCGCAAACCAGTGAAAATGGTGGCTCAAGCTTCTGAGTCGGGACCGGCCTTCACCATACTTTCCGGTGTATCGTATGGCTTCTTAAGTGTATTTCCTGCCATGGTAGGTATTGCCGTGTCTGCGCTGGGTTCATATTTCTTAACAATGAATATTTCAACGACTAATGCAGCGACAGCTGGCATGTTTGGTATTTCTATGGCTGCTGTTGGTATGCTTTCCATCGTCGGAATGATTATTTCTAACGATGCCTATGGCCCAATCGTCGATAATGCTCGTGGCTTAGTTGAAATGGGAAATCTTGGCGAAGAAGCTTTAGAAATTACCGATCGACTTGACAGTGCGGGTAATACAGTCAAAGCGGTGACAAAGGGATTTGCAATTGGCGCGGCTGGTTTAACAGTTATCGCTTTGTTAGGCGCTTTTATGTCGGAAGCTAACGCCCTAGGGGCGAATTTAGCGGGTTTTGACGTTATGGATCCAGTTATTTTCTTCGGACTCCTAGTTGGGGCTGCCGTTCCGGCCGTCTTCTCCGCCTTGCTCATGCTTGGCGTTAATCGCAATGCCCAGCGCATGATAAAGGAAATCCATCGTCAGTTCAATGATATTCCAGGTTTAAAAGAAGGTAAGGAAGGCGTTTCGCCCGAATATGATAAGTGTATTGATATCGCCACCAAAGGCGCACTTGGCGAACTTGTAATCGCTGGCCTTTTTGCCATTTTAGTTACCATTGCCGTCGGCTTCATTGGTGGAGTCAGAGCTATTGGCGGATTCCTAATTGGCAATATCGTTGTCGGACTACTTCTTGCCTTGTTTATGTCTAATTCTGGTGGTCTTTGGGACAATACGAAAAAATATGTTGAAGCTGGTCATCATGGTGGCAAGGGAAGCTTTGCTCATAAGGCAGCCGTCACCGGAGATACGGTGGGCGATCCATTTAAGGACACAGCGGGGCCATCAATTAATACACAAATTACCGTCGTCTCCCTTGTCGCTTCGCTGATGGCTTATATCTTTATCGCATACAGCATATTTTAGTTTT
>JAAZFR010000073.1 GCA_012971835.1 Erysipelotrichia bacterium | reverse complement strand
GTTCGCTGATTGGCGCATTAATCTTCGCTATGTTGTCATTGCGCTATTTTTTATGCTGACTGGATTAAGCGCATACTTTTCGCGTAATAGTATAAAAAGGGCGATGTTGATAATTGGTTTTGGGGCCGTTTTGTCGATTATTGCTTATCTTGGTTCGATTATTTTTAAAACAAACATGTTTATTTTCTTTGGCATTATTTCTTGCCTGGGTGTGTCGCTACTTATCTATTCTATATTTCGTATTTTTATTATTAAAACAACTGGATCAAGAAGCATTTGGAAATGGTGTGCCCTTTTTCTTTCGCTGCTCTTTATAGGGGCTGGCTATTGGATGAGAATCGAAGCAACAACAATAGATATTAACGCCCAAAACTGGTGGATGCTCATTAACGGTCGTTTTGTGCCGGATATTCAAACTTTTATATATCAACACGGAGTATTTACTCCGATTAACTATGATTTTAAAATGCGTTTGGCAATTGTCCTTGGCCAAGCGTGGTATGGTGTTGACTGGGCAGGGCTTTTTCCATACATAGGATATGCTTTTTTGGGTGGTTTTTTTGGTGAACTGTTATATGCGAAAAAAAGAAGTTTGATTTTTATAAAAAGCGATAGCGAATATCACGTTGTCGAAAAAATTTCTAAACCTTTAACCTATATCGGTTCAAAAACAATTTACATTTATTTGTTTCATCAGGTCGTCTTGGCTTTAATCGCCTTTGCCGTTTTTTACTTGTCGGAAGTTCCTTTGAGATAACGGAGTAATTATGAATAAAGAAAACACATTATATTTATCGTTAAGAGATTCAACCAAAGCGTATTCGAAACGAACCGCTCTTATTTATATGAACAAAAAGATAAGGTATAAGTCTCTATTAGAAAAGGTTCATCGTTTGTCCCAAGGTCTTATTTCCTATGGCATTAAGAAAGATGATGTCGTTTCCGTTTGTCTTCCCAACATTCCTAGCGCCGTTCATCTTCTCTATGCAATTAATCAAATAGGGGCTATCGCAAACTTGATACACCCTTTGATGAAATACGATCAAATGAAGATGATAATGGAAGAAACGGGCAGTCGCCTTCTCTTCACCCTTGATACTAATTATCAGGAGTTTATACCCCTTATTAACATTGGCGTTCGAGTTATCGCTTGCTCCCCGGTTTCTGGCCTTAACCCTTTATTAATTTTCGGATACAGCCTTCAAAATAGAACAAAATTGAAGGGAATCAGAAAAAACGACAAAATCAAGTCTTTTTACGGCAAAACACAGCTATTTTCTTATGATAATGACATAAAAAAGGATGCTTTTTACTTACATAGTGGTGGTACGACAGGTAAGCCAAAAGTCGTTGCATTGTCCTCTTTTAGCGTTAATGCCCTCGCGGGAAATGGTCTAGATATTTTGGGAATAAAGGATACGGAAAATAAGTATATGTTAGCCGTCCTTCCAATCTTTCATGGCTTTGGTCTTTGCATGGGCATGCACGCTTGTTTGGCGTTTGGAGCAACGAATACTTTAATGCCCAAATTTCATTCCAAACAAGTCGTTAAGTATTTAAAAAAAGGACAGATTTCATTTATTATTGGTGTTCCAATTTTATTTGAGGCCTTATTGAGAAATCTTTCTTTTAAGGGGCCGAGTCTTAAAAACTTGCGCATCGCTTTTGTCGGTGGTGACTTTGTCGCACCCTCGCTGATTGAACGCTTTAATGAGCGCATGGAGGCTAATGGATCAAAGGCCCGACTTTATGAGGGCTATGGTTTAACCGAGGTGGTGACGGTGTGCTCAGTTAATACCGACGCTCACCATCGCAAAGGAAGTGTCGGCAAATTGCTACCGAACATTCATATGAAAGTCGTTGACCTTGAGACGAAAAAAGATTTAGATTTCGGCCAGGATGGTGAAC
>JAAZFR010000072.1 GCA_012971835.1 Erysipelotrichia bacterium | reverse complement strand
TCTTATCAAGGTAATAGACAAGTAACTGTTGAAAAAATTTCCAAAGTCCGCGTTAAAAACGCCCACAACTATGAAAGACCTTTGAGCGAAGTATCACGTGAAGAAAAAATTGCGTTACTTAAAGAAGCCCATGAGGTTATCGCATCTTATGATAAACGCATTGTTCGCATTCAAACATCATTTATGAATAATCACAAAGATGTAACGATTTACAATTCCGACGGCAAGCGATTTGATGATTTTAAAGAGCGTGGTCGTATGATGTTTATGGCCATTGCAAGCGATAACGGTAAAATCGAAACAAGTTTCGAAGGACCAGGCGCTACATCAGGAATGGAATTCTTCACTGATAAAATAAGTGTTAAAGAAACCGCTCAACGCGTTGCTGAACTAGCAATTAAAATGTTAACAGCCGCCGAATGTCCAAGTGGCAAAATGCCGGTTGTCATCGGCAATGGTTTTGGAGGTGTCGTTTTCCATGAAGCTTGTGGTCATTCACTCGAAGCCACCGCAGTCGCTAAAAAACTGTCTGTTTTCTCAGAAAGTCTTGGTAAGCCAATTGCCTCACCACTTGTCACCGCCATCGATGATGGTACGATCGTTAATGGTTGGGGATCAAATAACATTGACGATGAGGGCAACAAAACGCAAAGAAACGTCCTTATCAAGGATGGCGTATGTACTTCTTTCCTTATCGACTCATTTAATGGCCGAAGAATGGGAATGAAGGCAAACGGTGCTTGTCGACGCGAATCATATAAATACGAACCGACATCAAGAATGTCGAACACTTTCATCGCTGCCGGTAAATCCACGCATGATGAAATTATTGCTGCGACGAAATTAGGTCTCTATGCTGCTTCCATGGGTGGCGGAAGCGTTAACCCCGCAACTGGCGAATTCAATTTCTCTGTTAGCGAAGCTTACATTATTCGTGATGGAAAAATAGCTGAACCAGTTCGTGGCGCGACCCTTATTGGATCAGGTGCCGATATCTTAAAGAAAATCGACATGGTTGGCGACAACTTACAAAGAGCACAAGGTATGTGCGGTTCCGTCAGTGGATATATCTATACAGACGTTGGCCAGCCAACAATCCGCGTCAGTGAAATTCTTGTCGGCGGAAGAGGAGGAACATTAAAATGAATCATCGCAAATTCTTTGAACTAGCTGCCTCAAAAGGTATTACCGCTAGTGAAATATATTCATCAAAAAAGTATTCGCTTTCTTTTGAACTTTTCCATTCGGAAGTGTCTTCATATTCGACAAGTGAATCATTTTCAATGTCGGCGCGCGGTATTTATAACGACAAATTTGGAGTGGCTATTACCGAAAAGGTTGATCGTTTTACTCCCGAACTTTTAGTCAATGAAATTATCGCTAACGCCAAAGTGATTGAAAAACACGATAAAGCCCTTCTTTTTAAAGGTAGCGAAAAATATCATAAACGGAATCTATATAACAAAGAAATTCCCGCTATTTCCATCGATCAAAAAATGAAGAATCTCTATGAAATAGAGGCTAAGCTTAAAAAGGCCGACCCACGCATTATCGAGATTGAAACTGTTTCATATTCTGAAGATGCCGTTGAAGTCAATTTGGTTAATTCATATGGTCTAAATCTAAAAAGCAAATCAAATTATTATGTCTACGCCGCTGCTGTCGTCGTCAAACAAGGCGAAGAAGTCAAAACCGGTTATAAGGTTTTGCTTTCAAACGATCCAAAAGAACTCGACATCGACAAATTCGTAAAACAAGTTGTTGAAGATGCAACTCGCAAATTAGGCGGTACACAATGCGATAGCAAAAAATACCCTATCGTTCTTAATCAAAAGACGGCGGCGAGTTTCCTTGAACCATATTTAGAAAGCGCCAGCGCTGAAGAAGTTCAAAAACATTCTTCTTTCTTCATCGGTAAATTAAATCAGCCCGTCGCAAGTAAGAAAGTAACCATTCTCGAACAGCCTTTGTTAAAAAACTGCTTCTTCCGTTATTTTGATGATGAAGGTGTAGCAACAACTAATAAGAAAATCGTTGAAAAAGGTATTTTAAAAACATATCTATACAATCTTGAAACAGCCCAACGAGAAGGCAAAGTCACAACTGGAAACGGTTATCGTGGTGGATCAAAGATGGGCGTTAGTTTTGTCAATCCTTCTATCAAACCGGGAAGAAAGTCCGAAGCCGAGCTTCTTTCTAAAATCAAAACTGGTGTTTATATCTCGAGTGTTGCTGGTCTGCACTCCGGCCTTAATCCTCAATCGGGCAACTTTTCGTTGCAAGCCGAAGGATTTATGATTCGCGATGGCAAAATCGCTGAGCCATTAAGTTTAATTACTGTTGCCGGTAATTTACTTGAAATGTTTATGAATGTTCGTGAAGTCGGCAACAATCCAGAACTTCAACTATCAGGAATTAGTTCTCCAAGTCTCTTAATTAAAAATTTGGCAGTCTCAGGAAAATAATATCTTTGATTCCATGAATAAGAAATACGCATTTTTCCTTTTGTCGTTGTTGGTTCTTTCTTCGTGCGATTTTCCGACTGCGTCTGATAGTTTGCCTTCTGATTCTCCATCTTTAGATTCTTCGCCTTCATCTTCCGGCGAATCATCATTCGATACTACAATTTCAAGTGATGGGCCTGGAGAACCCCCCTTAGGAGAATATAGGATTAACCCAAAGCCAAGTGAAGGTGACACTGGTTATGTTTATGATCAGTATGGTGAAATAGTTAAAGAATTGTACCGTAATGAATACTACACGGATTTAGAGGATGTAGCTGCCTACATTGTCACTTTCAAAGAAACACCAGTAAATTACTATTTTTCTGACGAAAGAAACGGTTATTCTAATGCTAAACGGGAATGCTATGGCCTTTATGGCGATGCTTGCCGTATCTTCCCCGGTCCTTACGATAGTAATTATGATTATTTACCACACAGTTTAGACTATAAATATAACGAGGCTGATATCGGTGGCGAAGGATATGCAGAATCGTCAAGTTGGAATCGTGGTGCCCTCCGCGTCGTCTTTACCATTAAAGGAATATCCGATTACGGAAGTGATGTACCTGTCGTCTTTTATACTGGTGATCATTACGATACTTTTATTGAGTATAAAAACTATTATGGTGGCTGGGGAGAAGAGTTTGGATTAAGTGGCTCTTCTTGGGAATCAATCGATACTTGGTTCTAGAAATAGTGAAAAGAAAACGCCGTCAATGCGGCGTTTTTTGTTGCAAATATCGCTTAATTTGTCTTATTTGCGAAGATAAAGAAGACCGATTGTGCCGTAGCCACAATGTGAGGAAATAACTCCTCCGGCTTGCGTGACGACAATTTTTGAAGGGTCGACAAGTCCGCCAACTTTCTTTAATGCATATTCCAGATTTGCTTGATCGACACCAGCGTGCGTTATCATCACGCGATCCGTGTCAAGGCTTGAAAGATGCATTTTTAATTCACTGGCCAATTCATCAATCGCTGTTGTCATTCTACCTCTTGGCTTCTTATATACAATCAACTTGCCATCGGTAACTTTGATAATGGGATGGATGTGAAACAACTTCCCGAGTACTTTTGCTGTTCCGCTACAACGGCCACCCTTATGTAAATAATCAAGCGTTTCAATAGCGAATAAAGAGTTAACTTTTGGCGCTAACTCATCAATTAATTTCTTGATTTCTTTCGCCGACCTACCTTCATCGCGAAACTTGGCAGCTTTTAGGGCGAGTAATCCAGATCCGCTTGAAAGATTATTGGAATCGGAATAATAAACCCGCCCTTCTTCAAATTCTTGGGCCGCTAGGACAACAGATTGAAGGGTCGCGGAGAGTTTCCCACCAATACCAACATAAAAGACATCATAGCCTTTTTCAATAAAGGGTTTGAAGGCTTCGACGAATGTGTAGGGTGGTACAGCCGCAGTGGTCGGAAGTTCACCGTGTTGAGCTACTAATTTATAGAGCGTATCAGAATCAATTTCTTGACCATCTTTGTATGCTTTTCCACCAATATTGACTAACAAGGGAACGACATGAATGTCGTTTTGCTCATAATGTTCTTTATTCAAATCGGCTGTAGAATCAACGAATATCACTACTTTGTTCATTACAATTCTCCTTTGAATTGCCAACATTATCCCAATCTTTAATTATTTTGTCAAAGATTATAAATTAGGTTGTTTGTGGCTTGTTTTTATTTATTTTGGTCATAAGATATGAGTAGGAGAAAAAATAAAATCATGAAAATTTTCAAAGAGTTTAAAGATTTCATCAGCCGCGGAAACGTTATACAGCTTGCGGTCGGGGTCATTATTGGTGGAGCTTTTTCCGCCATTATCGGGGCGTTAGTAAACCACATTCTTATGCCAGTCATCGGTCTTGCTGTTAATGGTGGTTTAGATAGTTTTTATACCATTCTTCCAAATAGTGTCCTGGCTGATGTTCAAGACGGAACAGTCGGCGTGCTTGCTACTGATGGAAATTGGTATCTTTCTTTAAGTAAAATTGATTGGGGGCTTTTAATTAATGCTGTAATCAATTTTCTTTTAATTGCCCTTGTTCTTTTTGCGGTTATTAAAATCTTTGCCAGCATTCAAAAAGCGAAGGAAAACGCCCTTGCGAAAATGAATCACAAAAACGGAGAAGCCGAACCCACACCAGAGCCCGCTCCAGAACCAGCACCAGCTCCTGATGTTGTTTTGTTGACGGAAATCCGCGATTTATTAAAAAAAGATAAGTAATGTTAACGATAAAAAAGACCCTTTTTGAAGGGCTTTTTTGTTTTATAACTCTAACTTCCAATCAGGATGAGCGAGTTTTACTTTTTCTAACGCTTCATTAAACAAGGCGTTTTCTATTTCACTTATCCCCGCAGGTGTATATTTAATCGCTTTCTTTTTCCGATCAAGACAATACATGACTTCGCCTTGTGAGTCATCCATCAAACCGGCGATTAATAAATAAGCTCTAAGCGAAGGCATTGAGAGATCGTTAGAAATAAACCGCTGAATAGATGATGAAATTGTCTCATAATATTTTTTTGCTTCTTCAAGGGTCTCATTCATAATTTTTAAAAAGAGGAGTTGGGCAATCGAACGATTGTGTGTTGAGCTACTTGTCTTTGTTTCTTTTTTAATGATATTTTCTAGTATTTCTTCAGCTTTAACAAAGTTTTTATCTTTGATATTGCGGTAAACAGTAATCAAATTAACCTCTGCGGTATAATCGGTGATTTCATCAAAGATACGAGGCAATAATTCACCACCGCTATTTTCAATTAGCATTAATTCGTTGTATGCTTCGATGTTTATCTTCTTTGAAAAAAGCGTCATGCGATAGCCATCAGTCATCGCGTCTAGTTTAAAGGGAACGACATTGTAAAGAGTCATCATTCCACCGATTGAAGCGACGATAATCGCACCAATTGAAAGCCATACTAAATCAACGTTTTGGCTCGTAGATATTACGGCATATAAAATAATTGCGACAATTAGTTCAATTAGAAAGAACAAAATCGGAAACATAATCGCAATTCGTGGATTAGATTTTTCGCTTTTTGGTAAAAATCTTGTCTCACCAGTTAAGCCATCAAACACTTTAAAAGCAAATCTAGTCTTACTGTCTTTTTTATAAAAAGTAAAACCAAGAATGTTTACCGAAGTAATGCGATATTTGCCCAAAAGACCACCGATCACATGACCAAGTTCCACTAATACGGCGTTAATCAAAACACCGACTATAACAGAAATAATAGCAAAAAGATATTGGCTTCCTGCTACCGAAGCGTTAGCCACAAAGATTGGTTGAATTATTCCCAAACCAATAAATAAAGCTAAACCAATCATCAAGGCATAGACGATTAAACTTGCGGCATCTTCTTTTTTCATAAAAATAAAACCTCCCTAGAGACACGATAGCAAAAGAGCTTCAATGTCTTGTGCGTCTAGTGGTCGTACGGAATGGCCAACCACACGTGTACCTTTTTCCGTAATCATGCTGACTAGAAGCGGGATGTCTTCTTTGTTGATTCCTAACTCTGTTAACGTAAGCGGCATGCCTATTTCTTTAAAGAAATTCCGCAATTCGCGTATTCCCATATTAGCACTTTCTTCTTTATTAACAAAATGGATTTTAAACACTTCGCGACCAAAAGCGGCAAACTTATCTATTTCAGCGTCTTTGACATACGACATCCAAGCCGGCATCAGCACCGACAAGGCAGCGCCGTGCGCAATATTGTGATCAAAGGCACTTAAACCATGTGCTAATTTGTGGACCGGCATATTAACCTTTTTGCCCAAACCAGTAATTCCATTATGGGAGAAGCTACTTGCCAGCATCAAAGATGCTCTTGATTGATAATCGCAAGGTTTTTCGATGGCTGTTTTGCCTACTTCAACTACATGGCGGATAACACCTAAGGCAAATTCATCTGCTAGTTCTTTGTTAGGGCTTGGCGAAAAGTATCTTTCAAATGAATGGGAAATAATATCAACGATACCACATCCCGTTTGATACTTGCTTACCGTGTAAGTCAATTCTGGATTGCATACCGCAAAGAGAGGGCGATTCAGGTCGTCATTAAATCCGCTTTTAATTTTTGTCTCATCATTAGAAATAACACACGAAGCCGATAATTCAGAACCAGCAGCAGCTATTGTCAAAACAACACCGACCGGCAAGACTTTTTTGGGTTTAGCAATATGAAGATTAAAGTCAAAAGGATCTCCGTCATAATAAAAACCAGCGGCTATTGATTTGGCTGAATCAATGACTGAACCGCCACCAACAGCTAAAACCATCTCCACTTTTTCTTTTCTAGCTAGAAACACACCAGCACGAACTAACGAGTGTGTGGGGTTAACACGAACACCATTTAGTTCAACAAATTCAATACTGTTATCCTTAAGTGATTTTACGATTTTATCGTAAAGCCCACTTCGCTTAATTGAAACTGAACCATAATGAAACAAGACTTTTTTAAAGCCATATGACTTAATAATTAAGCCAATATCCTTTTCTTTTTCTCTTCCAAAAAACAGTTTTGTTGGCGATATAAATTCAAAATCAACCACAACTACCTCCTTATCTAATGCTTGTTCTGGGCATTTTCGTTTTGTTGAAATGCATCTTCGCGGTGCAAATTATCACGAAGAGAATTTTCAACCATCATTTTTTCAATATTTTTCAGCATGACGCGAAAACGATTGAGCATAAATTCTTTATCCTCTTTCATTCCGCTTTTTATCCAAAACGATAATTCAGTTACCAAGATGCTCGCAACAATACGCGAAACACTTTGAAGCTGTTCTGCTGGCAAATTTTTATATTTGGGGTTAGTCGTAATACGATTGTAAGAACGAGTATATAAATAACTATGAAGAAAATTAGTCATCTCTGTAGCATACGGCGAGGTTAAAAAGTTTTTAAGAATATCACTGTGTCCGGCATATAACTCAGCAACAAAACGAGCGTCTTCAGGAAGCCCGCCTTCTTTATCGATGCGATGTTCGCAAAAATCGATCATAATGGCTTTAATTAGGTCTCCCATATCTTTGAAATGATAATAGAACGTTTGTCGTTTTACTCCAACTTTGTTGCATAATTCCTCGACGCTAATTTTAGCAACTGGTTTTTGTTCGGCGAGATCGAAGAGTGCTTTTGTAAAGCGGTGTAGTTTTTTCATAGTAGTTTCCCCCTAGTGTTTTAGCGCGCTGAGAGCAATAGCTACTTTTGCCCCCAAGATAGCGTTGTTTTTAATAAGCTCAATGTTTGTTTCCAAGGATTTACCTTTGGTAATAGTGGCTATTTCTTTCAAGAGAAAAGGTGTTACATCCTTACCTTTAATCCTCTTCGTTTCTGCTCTTTTAAGAGCAAGCGAAATTGCCTCATCGATTTGTGATTTTGACATAGCAAAGGCGGTTGGTATTGGATTCGAAATAAGAATACCACCCTTTAGGTGTAAATCACGCTTCGTTTTGATGATGGATGCGGCCTCATCTGGAGTGTCGATGCGATCTTCGAGTTTAAGTCCCGACTCACGTGAATAAAAACTAGCAAACTCATCGCTTTGATACGAAAGGATTGTAACTCCTTTTGTCTCTAAATATTCAAGAGTTAAAGGCAAGTCAAGGATTGCTTTGGCTCCTGATGAAACGACGGTCACACTTGTCATCGCGAACTCTTCAAGATCAGCGGAAATATCAAAAGTCGTTTCTCCGTGGCGATGAACGCCGCCGATTCCGCCAGTTACAAACACTTCAATGCCAGCCATTTCAGCAATAATCATCGTTGCGGCCACGGTCGTTGCACCCCACTTCTTTTTAGCGACCACAACCGGCAAATCACGTCGCGAAACTTTACGAACATTTTTACGTTTTCCAAAGTCTTCGATTTGCGAGTGATTCATACCGACAATTATTTCTCCGTCGATTATTCCAATCGTAGCCGGAGTAGCGCCAGCTTTTAAAATAATATTTTCAAGCATTAAAGCTGTTTGAACATTTTGAGGATAAGGCATGCCATGAGAAATAATCGTTGATTCTAAAGCGACAACGGGACGATTGTTTTTTAAGGCTTGAGAAACGTCTCTAGAAATATACATATTAAGTATCCGCCTTTCGATTAACTAGCCTTGAGGTCAATTTACTAACAATTAAATAAAATGGCAAGGCAAGTGCTATTAATAAAAATAGCACCAATACGTGGATGGGCGACATAACTTCATAAGATATTTTAAGTATTTCCCATGACCTTAAGAAGAAATCAAAGATAAAGGCGATAATTCCTAATCCCACCATCGACAAGAACAAAATGAGGCGATAGCCATCAAGTGGCCAAGATATTTTTGCTAAAATAAAGTAGCTTGCAACCGTAAAAGTAAATATAGCCATAGTGTTAGCTACTTCAAGACTCACAAAGTTTGGAAAGATAGTGGCTAAGCCATAAATAAGCAAAACAAACGTAAATTGCATAATACCACCCGGTACCGCTTTTTTAATAATGTTGCCCATGAAGCTACCTTTGAGTCGCTCACTGTTTTTTTGTAAGGCTAAGAAGAAAGCGGCGAGTCCAATCGTGCATATTTCCCAAATATAAAGATTGTTTGTTAAAAATGGATAATCCAGTCCACCAAACCATCCAGCAATCAAAAACACCAAACTTGTAACGACAGCAAAGATCGTTTTTGCCAAAAAAAGCGAGCAAGTTCTTTGCAGGTTATTAATTACCCTTCTTCCTTCATCAACGACTTCCGGCAGTTTACCAAAATTAGAATCAAGAGAAACAAGATGAGAAACATTTCTTGCTGCAGCCGCACCTGAGGCCATCGCTATTGAACAATCTGCAACTTTTAACGCTAATATGTCGTTAACTCCGTCTCCTGTCATAGCAACAATGTGACCAGCGTTTCTCAACGTTTTAATAATTACTTCTTTTTGTTCTGGACTAACACGGCCAAACACATTGTATTTTTGGACGTAATTAGCAACTTCATTTAACGGTATGTTTTCTAAGGATATGTATTTGTTTGCGCCTTCAACACCAACTATTCTTGATATCTCGCTAACAGTATCAACATTATCGCCACTAATTATTTTAATCCCCACCCCGTTATTCTTAAACCAAGCAATGTTTTCTTTCGCGTCCTCGCGAATATGATCTTGAACAACGAGCAAACCAATCGTCGCAAAATCGTTCGTCAAATCACTAATCTTCTCTTCTTTGCTATATGCTATAAGTAAAACGCGATATCCTTTTTTTGTGTGTTTTTTAATCTCGTTTGTAATAATTTCTTCATCGCGTGACTTAATAAACTCTGGTGCGCCAATAATAATAGTGCCAATTCCTTTAAAGACTGCCGCAGAGTATTTCTTCTCACTTGAAAAAGATAATGAATCAACGGCATTGAATCCGCCATCGAATCCCACTTCTTTTAAAATTGCTTGAGCTGTTTGGTTGTTGTCTTTTGTTGCTATAAGCAAAGATGATAGGTACTTACGAATTTCGGATTCACTGGTGCCGTTATATGTAATTATCTCTTTAACATCCATGTTGCCATCAGTTAACGTGCCGGTCTTATCTAGACACAAAACATCAACGCGAGCCAGAGTTTCAATGGAGTATAACTCTTGAACAAGCATTCGTTTATAAGCTAGACGCAAAACACCAACCGCGAGTGTCATGGAAGTTAGAAGATACATACCTGAAGGTATCATGGCGACTAGTGATCCTGCTAACGAGCCAACTGATGATTGGAAGGATTGAAAAGTGCTAAAGCCACCTTTAAGGGAAAAAGTTACGCCATAGGCAATCGCAAAAAGAATGACGATTGCGCCAATATAGCGGAAAAGGATTCTCATTGATTTAAGAATTTCTGACTTAGGCCGTTTAAATAACCTTACTTGGCTTTGAAGTTGTTCTGCATAATTAGCGCGCCCAACCGATGTGGCTCTAACTCGCGCTGTACCACTTGTCACAAATGATCCAGAAAAGACTTTATCGCCAATGTTTTTCTCTACTGGCACCGATTCACCAGTAAGAAGTGATTCGTTCGCGCTTATTTTGCCTTCAACCAAGACGGCATCGATGCTTACTTGGTCTCCTGCTTTTAAAATAAGGATGTCACTTAAAACCAAATCATTAACTTGGATTTCAAAAATGCTGCCATTGCGGACAACGGTCGCTTTTGGATTTGTTACCAAGCGAAGTTTATCGACTAGTTTTCGAGCTCGAATATCTTGAAATAATCCAATGACAATGTTGGCGATGAGGACAAATAAGAAAAAGAGGCCGCTATATTGTTCGGCTACGAACATCAAAACGCC
>JAAZFR010000071.1 GCA_012971835.1 Erysipelotrichia bacterium | reverse complement strand
TCAGTGATAAAAAAGATGTTACCGCAAATATTATTGGCACCGATCTTAACCAAACACTACCACGCGTCACTATTTCTGATATCGTTGCCACCTTCTCATATTTCATGAATGTGATTGATGGGTTCGGTGACACTGATGATATTGACCATCTTGGTAATCGTCGCATTCGTTGTGTCGGCGAATTGATTCAAACTCAATTCCGTATCGGCTTAACGAAAATGGCGAAAACCGTTCAACAAAAGATGTCGATCTCGGAAATGGAAAGCGTCAGTGTTCAATCTTTAATTAATATTCGTCCGTTAACTTCCAGCATTCGTGAATTCTTTGCTAGTTCGCAACTATCACAATTCATGGATCAGACGAACCCATTAGCTGAATTGGCAAATAAGCGTCGCTTATCAGCTCTTGGTCCTGGCGGCTTGTCGCGCGACCGCGCGAGCATGGATGTCCGTGATGTTCACCATACTCACTATGGACGTATATGTCCGATCGAAACACCTGAAGGCCAAAATATTGGTCTAATCAATAACTTGGCAACCTATGCCAAAATTAACAAATACGGATTCATTGAAACACCATATCGCCGTGTCGACAAGAAGACACAACGTATTCTTGACGAGTCTGAGTACTTATCAGCCGATATGGAAAGATCACATATTATCGCTCAAGCTAATGTTAGCCTCGATGATGACGGAGTTATTCTTGATGAATATGTCGTGGCTCGTCACGATGGTAAAAATATCATGGCACGTCGCGAAGATGTCGATTATATCGACGTTAGCCCCAAACAAATTGTTTCGATTGCCTCATCATGTATCCCCTTTCTAGAAAACGATGATACAACGCGTGCTCTCATGGGCGCGAACATGCAACGTCAAGCGTTACCTTTATTAAAACCAAGTGCTCCTTTTGTCGGTACTGGCATGGAACATATTGTTGCTCGTGATTCTGGTTTGGCGGTCATTTCAATTGGCGATGGTATCGTCTCATATGTCGACAGTCGCAAAGTCGTTGTTAAAGACAGCAAAAAGAAATCGAAAACATATCAATTACAAAAATTTGCCCGTTCGAACCAAGGTACATGTATTAACCAAGTTGCCGTTGTTAAAGTTGGTCAGGAAATTAAAAAAGGCGACATTATTGCTGATGGTCCAGCCATGGAAAATGGCGATTTGGCCCTCGGACAAAATGTTACGATCGCCTTTATGACCTGGAATGGTTATAACTATGAAGATGCCGTTATTATGTCGGAACGGCTAGTTAAAGATGATTCTTATACTTCAATTCATATTGAAAAGTATGAGCTCGAGTGCCGAGAGACAAAATTAGGCGCTGAAGAAATTACACGCGACGTTCCTAATGTCAGCGAGGAAGCCAAGGCTTTCTTAGATGAAAGAGGAATTGTCGTTCCTGGTGCCGAAGTTAAAGAAGGCGACATTCTTGTTGGTAAAATTACACCTAAAGGTGTAACTGAACCCACTCCTGAAGAAAAGCTTCTCATGGCCATCTTCTCGGAGAAGACCAAAGAAGGAAAAGACTCTTCTCTTAGAGTATCTCACGGTGGAGCCGGTATCGTTCTCGATGTTAAAATCTTCTCTCGTAAAAACGGCGATGAATTGCCACCTGGAGTAAACGAAGTTGTTCGCGTTTATATCGTTCAGAAAAGAAAAATTTCTGAAGGTGACAAAATGTCGGGTCGACACGGAAATAAAGGCGTTATCTCACGCATTCTCCCGGTCGAAGATATGCCGTTTCTTCCAGATGGTACCCCGGTTGACATCATGCTCAATCCACTTGGCGTCCCATCGCGCATGAATATTGGTCAAATTTTGGAAATTCACCTTGGTCTAGCTTGTAAGAAACTCGGTATGAAATTGGCTACGCCTGTTTTTGACGGAATTACCAACGAAGAGATATTTGCTCTCATGGAAAAAGCTGAAATTGCTCCCGATGGCAAGACAATTCTCTACGATGGACGGACTGGTGAGCGCTTTGACGAACGTATTTCCGTCGGCGTTATGTATATGATTAAACTCGTCCATATGGTCGATGATAAATTACATGCTCGGGCAACTGGACCATATTCATTAGTTACACAACAGCCGTTGGGTGGTAAAGCCCAAAACGGTGGTCAAAGATTTGGCGAAATGGAAGTGTGGGCCCTCGAAGCTTACGGAGCCGCTCATACTCTTCAAGAATTATTAACAATTAAATCCGATGATCGCGTCGGCCGTCGCAAGACCTACGAAGCTATCATTAAAGGATATCCGATTCCTCGCCCAGGAATCCCCGAAGCGTTTAAAGTTTTAACTAAAGAACTTCAAGCTCTGGGCATGGATGTTAAATTACTTAACACCGAGGGCAACAAAATCGATATGGATGCTCTGGCTAAAGAAACCCAAATCGAAGAAAGAAAGATTAACTCCACGATTCGTTCTCTAAC
>JAAZFR010000070.1 GCA_012971835.1 Erysipelotrichia bacterium | reverse complement strand
TGCGACCGTTGATGAAGATAACGTTACCGAAGGTTATAACTGGGGATATGATCCAGAGCAATATTTCGTTCCCGAAGGAAGTTACGCATCGCATCCTGAAGATCCTTATTCACGACTAATTGATTTACGAAAAATGGTGGCCGCTTTTCATAAGGAAGGGATTCGCATTGTTATGGACGTTGTCTTTAATCACGTTTACGAACACAAAACATCGGTTTTTGAAAGGGTTGTTCCCAATTATTTTTTCCGCTATGAGAAAAACGGAGCCATTTCGAATCGTTCTTTTTGCGGAAATGATGTCGCCACCGAACGAGCTATGGCTCGTAAGTTAATCGTTGATGCTTGCGTTTACTATGTAAAGGAATTCGGGGTTGATGGTTTTCGCTTTGATATTATGGGTTTAATGGACCTTGAGACGATGAAGGTCATTCAACAAGAAGTATTGGCTATTAAGCCCAATTTTATGTTTTATGGCGAAGGCTGGCAAATGGGTGACGAAAGCGATCACGATTTTAAATGCGCTTCCTTCTCTCAAGCTTTTGATTTAAATGGATATGGCTTTTTTAATGATTGGTATCGCGATATTATACGTGGAAAATCAAACGAATATGATCAGACGCCGCGCGGCTATTTATTAAATTCGCAAAGTCATCTTGAAGCATTCAAATACGCTTATAAGGGTTCTTCGTTTGAACAATACGTCACGCGTCGTTTTATCGACCCTCATCAATCAATTAATTATGTCGAGTGCCACGATAACGGAACCCTTTACGATAAACTCGAAACAGCCTTGCCAGAAGAAGGCATTTCGGAACGTTTTGAACGTTTGAAAATGATTAATGCTGCCGTTTTAGCATCGTATGGCGTGCCTTTTATTCATATGGGTCAAGAACTTGGCTTGTCAAAAAAGAATCATCAAAATACTTATCGCGCAGGTGACGATTTAAATAAGATGGATTACAAGCTTTTAGATGAGCGATTTTCATTGTTTTCTTATCACGCCGATGCGATTAAATTACGGCGAAGTCTTTCTTTCCTCCACGAACTCGATTTGGACAAAATAGAACAAAGTGTGTCTTTTGAAGATTTAGAAAATAACGCTGTGAAGATTTCTTATGATTTAAGTGCCTACTCGAGCGAATATAAAGATTTCATCATTTACATTAATCCTAGTTTAGAAACCCTTTATGATGACCTCGATGAATACCATCAAATTCTCTTTGCCAGTGGGGGAAATGTGCTTTCTAGTCAAACCTTTGTTAGGCATGTTATGATTAAAGCTCGGTCGTTTCTTATTTTAATTTTAAAATAACATTTGAGAATTTATCTGATTTGCTCCCCTTAAAATAGAGGCGGAGGTATTCATTTTATGATATCAGACGTCTTTCTCACCGGCCGTCTTGGGGAAGCAATTAACAAAACGGTTCGGATTGTCGAAATTGATCGCATGGTTCCCGAACAAGGCAAGTTCATAATCGACAAAATTCCCGTGTCCTATTGGAGCAAGGAACCTCATTCTCGGTTCATGAATCTCAGTGGTGGGACCTTGGTTGTTATTCGAGGCCGAATTCAAAAGGATGAGCAAATTGGTCTCATAATCGTTGCGGAACAACTTGCAATTTTGGGGCAAAATCTATTAAATGAAATAGGAGGATAGCGCGCGTGTTCAAGTATATAAGATTAATCCTAGTTTGCGGACCACGAATTGTGTGGTCATATTTCGCTTGGATGATCAAATATGCACGTCACCCTGAACGTTATCCGCTTGAAAAGCGATACAACCGCATTCGCGATCTCATCCTTTACGTTTTTCGCCATTTTCATGTCCATGTTCACGTTCAAGATGAAGAAATCTTTTTAAAAGAGGAAAGGCCGTTTGTGTTATACGCGAACCACTATTCCGATTTCGATCCCTTGCTTCTAGTCGCTATTTCGAAAAAGCCGATTACTTTCGTCGCTAAAAAAGAAACCTTAAAGTTCCCTTTTATCGGTAAAGTGGTCAAATTGCTCGAAGGCGTAACGATTGATCGGGCTGACTTAAGATCGCAAGTTGTGGCCATCGACAAAGCAGTTAAACTAGTTGAAAGCGGAAGAAATCTCGTCATCTTTCCTGAAGGAACACGCAATAAGAATTATTTGCTTCCTATCAGCGAATTTAAACCTGGTGCTTTTAAACCATCGTATCGCACCGGCGCGCCAATTATCCCTTGTGCTATTTATGGAACTTTCCGCCCCTTAAGCCGCAAGAGTAATCTAAAAGTTTATCCGCTGTGGGTTCGCTTCTTCAAACCAATCGAAAAAGAAGAGTTCTTACAGATCAATACTGTTCATCTCGCTCCGGAAATTCAGGCGATTATTCAAAAGGAAATTGATAATAACATGATAAAAATAGATACTTTGTATCTTGAAAATCTAAAATAATTAGAAATAGCACTTATTTACCTTCTTCTTAGTCCTTTGGGAAGAAGGTTTTTTAATATGCCATTAGCTGAGCGGATAAAGCCGACATTTACTTGCTCGTAAGATACGAGGTGATAACCTTTATCGATTTGATAATTAAGTGTCTCACCAGCTAGATATTTTTTAAAAGATGACTCATCAAGACTAATGCTTTGCGATGCATCAAGATAATGAGCGAGATGATGGTGCGGTCTAATCGTCTTGTCGATGTCATCAAAAGCGCGAACGCCATAACGTATAACGTTAAGGTGATTAATGGCGACATCGTAATTTAATGAATAGAGGATACCCCCTAATTCACGATTATGACGATGCATCAAACCGTATTGTTTAAGGATTGCTTGATGATGCCCTTTATATTGCGAAGTTGCATACTTAGTCTTCAAAAAAATGCCTGGTTTTTTTATTAACGCGAGAAATTGTCCTTCGCCAAGAAAGGATGATGGCAAAAAGTAGACAGCGTTTTTAAGATGCAAACTTCGATAAAGACTAGGAAAATTATCGGTTTCTAATAGGTATGCATCACTTTTAGAGAGGAGATAAGTGACAACATCTTCATTTTCCTCCCTGCTAAACGAACAAGTTGAATAGGCAATTGTTCCTCCTGGTTTCAACATTGAATAAGCAAGTTCAAGGAGAGCGATTTGCGTTTTCTGACTCGCTAACACTTTTTGATACGACCAATCATCGATCATCTTTTCATCTTTGCGAAACATCCCAGAGCCACTGCACGGAGCGTCGAGGATAATTTTATCAAAGGTATTAAGGTAATAAGAGCAAATATCTATAGGGTTGTTATTAATAACAACGACATTACCGATGCCCATTCGCTCGATATTCTGAGAAAGAACAAGGGCGCGCGAATGGGAAATGTCGTTGGCGATGACGACGCCTTCTTGCTTCGTTTTAAGCGCCGCTTGAACCGTTTTTCCGCCTGGTGCAGCGCACATATCAAGGACATAATCTCCGGCTTGGACGCCTAGTAAAGAAACGACGCTCATCGCTGCTGGTTCTTGAATATAATAGACACCTAAATCATGGAGATAATGCCGACCAAAATCGTATTGCTTCTTATCGTAATAAAACCCATTTTCAACCAGAGGATGGTTCGTAATTTCTGGAAAGCGTGAATAAAATTCACGTTTTAGGATTTTATTAGTGTTTAAATAAAGAGAATAGACACGTTCTTCATTTAAAGCCTCAATGATTTTATCAGCGATTGTTTTAGTAAAATTATTAACTAGATTCTCGTAAAAATTCATGATTTTAGTTTAGCAAGGACGCTAGTAAAAAGATATTAAATCATATCTTTAACATGTTATACTTATTTACGAGGTAATTATTATGAGAATGGTTGATATTATTGTAAAGAAACGTGACGGAAAAATCTTAACCAAGGAAGAGATTTCTTTTTTTGTTAAAGGCTATGTTGATGGCACAATACCTGATTATCAAGTAAGTTCTTTAGCGATGGCTATTTTATTTCGTGGCATGAATAAAGAAGAGATTACAGTTTTAACTGATCTCATGATGCATAGCGGCGATATTATCGACCTAAGTTCCATTAAAGGTGTAAAAGCTGATAAGCACTCGACTGGTGGCGTCGGGGATAAAACGAGTTTGGTCTTAGGGCCAATGGTTGCAGCTTGCGGTGTCAAAATTGCCAAAATGAGTGGACGTGGACTTGGCCATACCGGTGGCACTCTTGATAAAATGGAAGCTATCCCCGGCATGAAGATTGCTATTTCCGAAGATCAATTCCTTCATCAAGTTAACGAAGTTGGATTAGCGATTGTCGGCCAAACCGGTCATTTAGTTCCTGCTGATAAAAAACTATATTCGCTTCGCGATGTTACCGGCACTGTCGAATCAATTCCTTTAATTGCATCATCGGTTATGTCTAAAAAACTCGCGAGTGGAAGCGACACCATCCTTCTAGATGTTAAGTTTGGAAGTGGGGCTTTCATGAAGGATCTAGAAAGTGCTCGTGAATTAGCCAGAACGATGGTCGATATCGGCGATGGACTCAAACGCGATACAAGAGCCATTTTAACTGATATGGAGCAACCGCTTGGTCTCGCTGTTGGCAATGCTTTGGAAGTCAAGGAAGCCATCGATACTTTGCATGGTAAAGGACCTCGTGATTTAGTGGAGTTATGCCTTGAAGCCGGAGCAATTATGCTTGAGCAAGCTAAAGTTGTCTCTGACACAAAAATAGGGCGGAAAATGTTAGAAAAAGCGATCGTTGATGGTTCCGCTTTTAATAAATTAAAAGAAATGGTTAAAGCTCAAGGCGGAGATATCTCCTATATTGAGCACCCCGAGAAGTTTCCTCTTTCCAAACACATTATTGAAATTCACTCGGAAAACGAAGGCTATGTCCGTCGCATTGAAGCGCTAGAAATTGGCGAATCAGCCATGCGGCTAGGAGCGGGACGAGAAACATATGATGATGTCATCGATATGTCATCAGGCATCGTTTTAAGAAAGAAAGTCGGTGATTTTGTTAAAAAAGGCGATGTTTTATGCATCGTTCATACGAACAAGGACGAATTCGCGACGATTCTTAAAGATATTCATCACGCCTTTAAACTTTCCAAAGAGAAACTCGAACCTTTACCGATTGTTCACGATTACATTAGATAAATTATATGCGCATTATTGTTCAAAACGTCACCGAGGCTCACCTTTCGATTTCTAATCGTATCTTTTGTGCGACTGAGCGAGGCTATGTCTTACTTGTTGGTTTCACCTTTGGTGATAATAAGGAAACAGCTTTGAAAATGGCAGAAAAAGTTATTAACATGCGCCTATTTCAAGACAATAATGGCAAAACAAATCTTTCAATTATCGATATTAAAGGAACGATTATGGCTGTTCCCCAATTCACTCTTTACGCTGATTTGAGTGAAGGCCGACGCCCTTCATTTACAAAGGCGCTTTCGCCAAATGAAGCTTCGCGTTTATTTGACTATTTTGTCGATGAAATAAAGAAACGTTACGATGTGGTTTGCACCGGTCTTTTCGGTTCCGACATGAAGGTCAATCTTACTAATGATGGGCCCTTTACCGTCCTTCTTGATTCAAAGGAACTTTTTAAATAATGAACAAGCGGGTAATGATAGGCTTATCGGGTGGCGTTGATTCAGCTGTCGCTGCCTATTTGCTTAAAAAGCAAGGTTATGATGTCGTTGCCTGTTTTATGCGCAACTGGGATGCGATGGCTAATAACGACTATCTTGGCAATCCGACAATCAATGATCGTCAATGTCCTCAAGAAAAGGACTACGATGATGCCGTAAGCGTCGCTCAAGCCTTAAATATACCATTATTAAGAATTGATTTTGTTAAGGAATATTGGAATGATGTTTTTTCTTACTTTCTTGAAGAATACAAACAAGGAAGAACACCGAATCCCGATGTTTTTTGTAATAAATATATTAAATTCGCCGCTTTTTATGAATTCGCCAAACGCAATGACTGTTCGCTGATCGCTATGGGTCATTACGCAAAACGCGTCTTGATTGAGGGTCACTACTTTTTAAAAAAAGCTCAAGACTTGAATAAAGATCAAACATATTTTTTATCGCAACTAAACGAATCGCAAATTGCCGCTTGTTTATTTCCCCTTGGCGAGATTGATAAAAGCGAGGTGCGTTTAATTGCGCGGAAACTTAATTTAGCAGTTGCCAGCAAAAAAGATTCGACAGGCATTTGTTTTATTGGCGAGCGTCATTTTAAACAATTTCTTCATAACTATCTTCCCGCTCAAAAAGGAAAAATAATCGATATTGAGACGAACAAAATGCTCGGTGAACACACTGGAGCAATGTATTATACGATTGGTCAACATCGCGGACTTGGTATCGGCGGCATTCGAAAACGCGAATCAGAAGGCTGGTACGTCGTAAAAAAAGATGTATCCAAAAATATTGTTTATGTCGCAAGCGGAAGTCAAAACAAACGCCTTTATTCCGATTATTGTATCGTCACTAAACTAAACCTCTTCCCTCACTATAGTATAGATGGAAGAAAGATAAAGGCTAAATTTCGCTATCGCTCCCAAGATGCAGATGTTATCGTTTCTAAAATTAATGATGACACTTTAAAAGTTGTTTTCGCCGACAAACAAAAAGCCATCGCGACAGGGCAAGCCGCTGTCTTTTACGATGACTCATTAATGGTTGGCGGTGGTCTCATCAGTGAAGTTTACGCTAATGATAAACGTATCGACAAATAAATTCATTTATTTAGAATAACTGTATCCGGCAAAACATCACCCGTTTTTTCGCTAAACTTTTTGATTAATTCTTCAACCGTAAGTTTGGCTTTTTCTTCATCGCGACAGTCGAAGATAATTCTACCATCGGCCATCATGATCAAACGATTGCCATAGCGAATTGCATCACGCATATTGTGAGTAACCATAATTGTAGTTAGATTAGCTTTTCTAACGACTTCATCAGTAATATGCATAACAATTTTAGCGGTTTCGGGATCTAAAGCTGCGGTATGCTCATCAAGGAGAAGCAAACGCGGATTATTCATCGTTGCCATCGTCAAAGTTACCGATTGTCTTTGACCGCCAGAAAGGTTTTTCATGCGCTCTCCTAATCTCGTTTCTAAACCGAGACCAAGTGGCTTAAGTAAATCTTCAAAATATGTTTTCTGATTTCTCTTAAGCCCCCATCTTAACGTTGTGCTTCTGCCACGACGATGAGCGAGGAACATGTTTTCTTCAACGAGCATGTCACCAATCGTACCAATCATCGGATCTTGAAAGACACGTCCGATAAAACGTGAACGGCGGTGGTTCTTGATAGTGATGATATTTTCGTTATCAAGAAGGATTTGCCCCTCATCTGGTTCAACTGAACCAGCAATAAGATTGAGCAAAGTTGATTTACCTGATCCGTTCGAACCGATAATAGTGATGAATTCGCCTTCCGTGATATGAAGATTCAAGCGATCAATAGCGTGTTTGTTATTGGCTGTCTGACCATCGAGGATAAATGTTTTATCAAGATTAATTATCTCAAGCACTTGCGTCTATCCTCCTTGCTTTTATTTTTTTCTGCCAGTTTTTAAAACCTTTTTTAAATAAGGGAATGCAAAGGATTAATATAAACAAAATAGCCTGAACCAGTTTTAGGTAACCATTATCCTCTAATAATCGCATTGCCAAGTTAATAACTAACATATATGAGAAACAACCGACAAAGACACTTATTAGGGCAACGGCGAAATTAGGTTTGCCGTAAAGCATAATTGCCTCACCAAGAAGTATACTTGCTAAAGCAATAACGATTGTTCCTTGACCAAAAATTGAATTAGATGTCAGCATTAGTTGTGAATAAAGTGAACCACTCATCGCTACGATAGCGTTACTAATGGCAAGGCCGATAATCACGCGACTGTCGGTATTAATACCTTGAGCTCGACTCATGATTTTATTTTTGCCGGTAGCCCGTACAGTAATACCGAGTTCGGTTCCGAAAAACCAATATAAGATAGCGATAATTACGCCAATAACAATAATACTAGTGACGATATATCCCCACTCCCCAATAAAGGCTTTAAAGAAAGTGAAAATAGTCGGCAACGACGGCATAGTTATCGATCCGACAAAATCACCGATTTTTGCTTGATCGCTTAAGGAACTAGTCATACCGTTTAATAATTGAGCTAGAGGAACACACATTACCATCGTGATTATTCCTGCCAATAAGGAAGGAATTTTAAGTTTTGTATGTAATACACCAGTAATAAATCCCATTATACCTCCAACGACAAAGGCGATAAGAATAGCGACAACCGGTGGGACGCCCAAACCAATCATCAGAATAGTAACAGCACCGCCTAATGGGAAAACACCTTCGGCTCCCAAATCAGCTATATCTAAAACACGATAGGCAACATAGACGCCAATACCGAGTAAGGCATAGATTAAGCCTAAATTAAGTGAGTTTGTGAAGATGTTGTAGAAGACGTTCATTTTTATCTATCTAATTATCAATTACTTCGTC
>JAAZFR010000069.1 GCA_012971835.1 Erysipelotrichia bacterium | reverse complement strand
TTTTTATTTACATGTAGATATGAATTGCAAACTACAATATAATATTGACGATGCATCTGTAGTTCAATGGTAGAACACTAGCTTCCCAAGCTAGTTACGCGGGTTCGATTCCCGTCAGGTGCTCCATCTTGATCTTAATAACTCACCTAATTTATATGGTGAGTTTTTTGATTGGAGGAGTTTATGCATTCTTTTGCGATAATAAGAATCTTTGGAAAAATGGAGATTTCGCAATAATTTCGAATATAGTAGCAGAATGTTAGTGAATAAATTTTTTTGCGATAATCGCATCAAATTCCAGGTCTTTTTTCTAATTTTGTAAACGGAACTCTAATGCCCTTTAATTAATGAATTAACTTTGCTAAAATACAATGTGCGAAAGAAAATAGGAGAAAGAATATGGAAGATTATCGCCAAAAATGCATTAATCTGCTTAAAGAAAGAGGCGTGACTCTCAACGATATTGCTGATGCAGCCCGTTTTTTACAAGCTGATTATCACGTCGATTTATTAAAAGAGGAACTACTTGACTCGGTGCTTAGTGTTCTCGCTAAGCGTGAAGTCCAGTTAGCTGTTATGACGGCTATCGAACTCGACAAACTCGCCGAGAGCGGAAAGATGTTTGACAAAGATTTGGAAGCCATATTGATGAGAGATGAAGGACTTTACGGTGTTGATGAAGTTATCGCTTATGGAGTTTGCAACCTTTATGGTTCGATATCTTTAACAAACTTTGGTTTTATTGATAAAAAGAAATACGGAATCATTGAAAGTTTGAATAGCCATGGCAAATCGAGTGGTATTTGCAACACGTTCTTGGATGATATCGTTGGAGCGATTGCTGCAAGCGCCGCGTCTCGTTTCGCCCATCGTTGGGCAAGGTAAAAAAAGATGAATTTGCCAAACTTTTCATCAATTTCCGTGTGGATTGATTTAGGTCTTGGGCTTGTTGTCGCTGCTCTTTTTACTATTTTGCTTTTTAGGATAACCAATCGCAAATTTGTCCTCTTTTATTCTTTACTTGGAGTTATTGCTTTGATTCTTTCTTGGCTATTTTCTCTTGATTTGCTTAGAACTATTTTGGCAATTGTATTAACGACATCCGCTATCGTTGTTCTATTTGTTAATATTAGTCGTATAAGACCGTTAATCGCCAGCGAAATGAAGGGAAAAATGCTTTTTGGTTTTCGCGCGAAAACGCCAGAGAAAATATTTGATCGCGAGGCGATGTATAAAAAGATAAACGATGCTGTTTTAGCCTTGAGCAAACAAAAAATTGGGGCTTTAATTACTTTCGAAAAGAGTGTTTTACTCACTGACATTGTCAAAACGGGGACGGTCGTTAATGCGCCAGTTACCGCCGAATTGATAATGACTATTTTCTATCCTGGAACTCGTCTTCATGATGGCGCTCTTGTTGTTCGGGGCGATATGATATTAGCCGCGAGCGTCTATTTTACTCCGACTACTAAACCATTAACTGGTAAATACGGTTCTCGCCATCGCGCCGCGATTGGCATTAGCGAAATGTCTGATGCTGTGACGGTTGTCGTCAGCGAAGAAACTGGTCGTATATCGATCGCCTATAGAGGCGAACTTCAACCG
>JAAZFR010000068.1 GCA_012971835.1 Erysipelotrichia bacterium | reverse complement strand
TGATATGAGGCCGACCATGGAATCACCACCATTTGCCGTCACATCCTTAATAATGTAGAAATCAATATAAAAGAAAAATAGTCCGCTCATAACCGACATCGCAATTTGCATAAGCAAAAACATGCCCAAGTACTGACGAAAAGGTCTGAGTTTTAGAGGTTCAAAAAGAGCTTTAAAGGATAGTTTGGTCTTGATGACCGGACTTTTAATTTCTTCTTTTGCAAAGAGGCCACTTAGTAAAATACTAATACCGAAAAATAATCCAAAAGAAAGACTCATCACTTGATAGCCAAGACGCTGATCGCCAAAAGCGGCGACGATTATTCCCGGCACGGCAACGCATATGATTGAAGAAAAAATGCTGAAGCCGAGGCGATATGAATTAAAAGAAGCGCGATTTTGATAATCCTTTGATATCTCACTCGACAAGGAAAAATAAGGAATCATGATCGTTGATTGCACAGCCACAAAAACTAAATATGCGAGCAAAACAGAAATAATTCTTAATGTCATACTTGGGAAATTAAATGGATAGAACAACAAAAACATAGCAATAACAATTAATGGTGAACAGACTATCAAGTAGATTCTTCGCTTCCCAAATCTGGACTTCGTTCGATCAGAGAACCAGCCGATAATCGGATCAATAACGGCATCGAAAATCCGTGCTGCAAAGATAATAAACCCACACCAAAAGGCAGGAATTCCGACAACTAAGGCAAGAAAACCTGGATACAAGAAGTTGATGATATTAAAAGAGCCTCCCCCAAAGAGGTCGGCTGATGCAAAGGCTAGCTTTCTGAATAAATCTTTCTTTTTCATTGCTTAATACTCCGCGTTAAATAACTAAATGGCGTTTCTTTTATTAAAAAAGAGAAATTAAAATAGTAAACAAGTCATTATAGAATAAACATAAAAGTATATAGGGCGTCTTTGAATCAATGCTTATTGATAATCGCGGTTGTCCTTCTTTTCATAAGTGCAAAAATTAGAATTCCGACTGAAGATGTGCTTCCAATTAGAATAAGAATAGCAATTGACATCTCGTTATTTAACGCTTTTGAAACAGCAGAATTTTGATAACCGACACCAACAAAGTCCATCAATCCATACTTAGCAACAATATGGTTATAGCGAGCCAACATCTCTTCGATAGCATTTCCAGTCTCGTTCGGGGCAGAGTTTACAATTATTTCTTTAGCGTTGACGCTAAGATTGTTGTAGCTACTTTCTAAGTTACTCCAAGATGATTGAAGAATACTTTTCGAACTTTGGCTGCATCCAGATGCAGTGCTATTTAAAAAATCGGTTGCCCACGTCATAGCATCACTTGCGCTTGAATCTTCTTCACCGTAGTAGATTGTCAACTCAACCAAGGCTATGCGCGCGCTAGTCGTAATAACAATTTGATCCGCAGGTTCAGAAAAAGTCACTACATAAGGTGTTCCTGTTGATGGCTTTGAAAAAGCAGTTCCGGGAGTGCCACTCGTCATTTGTGATGATGATGAGCCGGTAATTCCCGTTACGGTTGAGCCTTTACCGGCTTCATTAAATATCGCTTCCACCCTAATGGCGTGATAATTTTCATTTAAGTCTAATGTAAGATTACCTCCATTGCTATTTGATCCAAGAGCAAGTCCACCACTGCGAGGAAAATATCCTTGCGAGCTCGAGACGCTTTGCACTACTTGTTCACCATTAAAACCCAATGCATTTTTAGCGTATATACCATTATTAAGATTTCCAGAAGTCACACCACCATCTCCACCGTTATTATCTGACGAGCTATTGTAAAAAGAGCCGACAATACTTGCGGTTTGCGATTGTTCCGTGACGGTAACAGTTGCGCTTGAGATAAAGCCACCGTCAATAGTTGTAACGGTTATTGTTGCACTGCCGACCCGGTTTGCGGTTACGACTCCTTGCGAGGTCACACTTGCAACTTCATTATTGCTCGTTGACCATATAACCCTTTTTTCGCTCGCATTAACAGGAACAACCGTCTCTACTAAAGTCGCGCTAGAACCTACGCCGAGATTAAGACTTGTTTTATCTAGTGATACTCCAGTGACAGGAATCGGATCGTTAGTGACCGAAATAATAGCCGTTCCTACTGCGCTTGTATCGATAGTTGATCTAGCGGATATTGTCGTTTGGCCTACACTTTGAGGTGTGACAACGCCATTATTGACCGTTGCGACATTTGCATTACTCGTTGTCCATGTCACTGTTTTGCTGGCATTGCTTGGCGAAACATTGACAGCCAGATTAAGAGTTGATCCAACATTTATCGAGGCCGATGATGGCGAAAGGGTAAT
>JAAZFR010000006.1 GCA_012971835.1 Erysipelotrichia bacterium | reverse complement strand
GCCGAAATTCTTAGAATTTCGCTAACAGGAAGCAAAAATTCACCAAACCTTTGGTCAATTCTTAAAGTACTCGGTAAAGACGAAGTTAATTTAAGACTTAAATATATTATTGAAAAGTTGAGCTGAAACTGGTTTACTATATCTCGTTGGTCCTATGGTCAAGCGGCTAAGACGCAACCCTCTCAAGGTTGAATCGCGGGTTCGATTCCCGCTAGGATCACCATGATTAAAAGGCTAGTATTTTAAATTAATATTAATGAAGAATTATATTTAATCTATCTTTGATAGATTTTTTTATTTATTATAACTTGATAACATCAAACTCGCGATCATTGCCAATTGGTTCACAAAGATATCGTAGTTGATTTTATCCTCTGTATCATTTGGTGTGTGGTAATAGCGATCATCAAAATGAACAAATGAAACGGAAACAATTCTTAAAGCACCAAGCCAATAGTGGTCGCTATTTGGCTGATTTTCGGCGATGATATAATTTTCGATGCCGTATTCCTGACATTTATTGTTTATCGATGAAGTCAAACCACCATAATTACCAATAATTTCTAATTTATAATCATTTGAGCCGCCACCGATCATATCAAGATTGAAAGAAGCCCTAGTATCGGCTTTTTCACCGACCATATTTCTTGAGTAGTGAAAGGAACCATATAAACCAGCCTCTTCACCGTTATAGGCGATAAAGATAACGTTTTTCAGAAGTCGATCGACATTTTCAGAGTAGATGCGAGCTAATTCAAGCATACCAGCAATACCCGAAGCATTGTCTAATGCACCAGCATAATAGCCATCGTCTTCAACATCAAAACGACCCAGGTGATCAATATGGGCTGAAACAATAATTGAAGAAGTCGCTCCAACATCTAGAAAGCCAACGACATTATTGACCGTTTTTGAAGCATTATCGATTTCGTATGATGCGTCAACTTTGTTTAAACCGGTAGCGATATTACTCGTTAGGCGCGAGTAGGATTGCCCGCTCGAGTAAAGAAGAAGAAAATTGCTATTATTAAACATGTCGCCTTGTCCATATTCAAGTGTGGGATAAGGATCACTACCATCGCGAACAATTGCTCCCTTTGCGCCGTCATTATATAAATCGCCAAGAATAGTCAATGTAATATTTTCAACAAGCACAATTTTGTCAGCATAATTGACGCTTGTATTTGAAAAACTCACTAATTCGGCCTGATCATCAAAGGCTCGTGGAGAGTAGACGATACCAAACGAAGAAAAATTGGCATAAAAGAAGGAAAAATCATAAGCATAACGATATTTTTCGGTTGCTGTTTTCGCTGTATTAGTTACTTCAAACGAGAAGTATTCGCTAAAAATGCGCGTGTATTCCTGTTGATAAGGTTGGAAATATCCGGTTTCTTCTGAATATGGAGTTAGTCCCAATTGTTGGAATTCATCAGCGACATATTGACAAGCGAGTAGATTATCAGCGCTGCCCGAAGCGCGCCCACCGATTTCCGAACCGGCTAAGTAGGAAAGGTGTTCCTGAGCGTTACTCCTTGATATTAAATCATCGACATTTTTAAGAGGACCATTTGGATCTTCACTTGAAGAATCAGAGTTATCTGATATAGAGTCATCACCAGAAATTGATGAATCGGTATTAATTGGTGTACAGGCGATTAGTGAGACAACACCGACAATCCCTAGAATAAGTAAATTAAATTTTTTCATATTGACCCACTTCTGATGTGTTATGTAAATATTATTCTTATGAATAAAACATTTCAACTATAATATTTAGGTTAAATGCAAAAAGGGCTTTTATTATGATAATATGTATCCATGAATGCCATCTTTTTATACTCGGAAGCCCCTGGTAACGGCAAAATTATTAAACGCATATCCTATATCGAAAAAAAATTATCAAAGATTTTTTCGAAAGTTACTCTTGTTAAAGCAAATAATCTGTTTGAACTTGCGGACAATGCCAAAAAGGCGTGTAGTAAATATGATGTTTTGATTTTCGCTGGTGGTGATGGAACCTTTCATCGTATTGTTAACGCTATTGCAAAAGAGGAAAATAGACCAATTCTGGGATATATTTCCAGTGGAACCTTAAATGATTTCGGTAAAAATTTTGGCATTAATCGCCGCATTTCTAAATCTTTGAAGATTATAAAAAAAGGAAAAAAATTGCCATTTGATGTTGGTTTAATCAACGGAAAAACGTACTTCGCTTTTGTTGCAGCAATTGGTGCATTTAGCGAAATCTCTTATGCGACAAAAAGAGGGAGAGTAAAAATATTCGGGAAAATGGCTTATTACGTTAATGCAGTTAAAGATGCAGTAGCACCGCAGAGTTTTGATGTAAAGATTGTCATTGATAATGTCACCTATGAACACAAAGTGCCGTTTCTTTTACTGCTAAATGGCAAATATATTGGTGGTTTTCCCATCAGTCTAAGAAACAAGGTTGATGATGGGAAATTTGATCTCTATCTTACTAAACCTGGTTTATTTAATGGACTATTAAACTATCTTTTTATGAAGCGACATACTTCATATTATCGAGTTGATAAAATCACCATTTTGCCTAGCATACAAACGCCATGGTGCGTGGACGGAGAGGAAGGAACGGCCGGTCCAATCGACATAGTTTTGCTAAAAAAACATATAAGTATATTTACAAATCGATAGTTTATTAACTTACCAGAATTGAGCCTGATTTGCTCACTTTTTGGAAATTTCTATGCAATTCACGAGTAATTTTCAAAATTATTGTGTAGAATATTAAATATTCTTATATTAAACTATAATCATAGAAAAGCGTAAGCCAAGAAAGAAGGTAATTTATGAAAAAAACTACTCTCGCTTTAACCATCTCAGCGCTAATTGCTCTCGTACTAGGTGTTGGAATCTTTGTTGTTGAGGCTTTAATTAACCCTGGAGTATATACGTTTGCTGGCTTCTTTGCAGATAGCTGGGGACAAATTTACTTATGGTTTAGTTTTCTAAGTAACTCAACCTACGATTTACTTCGCATCGTGATGCTCTCTGCAATCGGCGTCTTCGGTTTAATCATTCCAATTATTTGGATTGTTTTAATGGTTAAATACAACAAACCAAAATCAGCCTTGGTTTTAGTTAGCTGGTATCTAATTCTCGCTGTTAGTGTTTTTGATACTGCATTTTTGGTCGGTGCTCCGAATTTCCTTGCTGTCGTATTGGCGCCAACCGACATTTTAACCTCAATTCTATTGTGGGCTACTCATGCCTTTATCGCTTTAGCCCTCATTCTTATTCTTATTGCGGGCATCATTAACATGGTTTATTGTGCCAATGCCCCAACTCCACCAAAGAGAACGTTTTCAAATGCGAGTGGAGCTGATGAACGCTTAGTGTTAATTCGTGAAGAACCGCAACCAAATGCGCCTAGCGCTGACGAAATTCGCGAAGTTCTTCACGATGAATTAGAAAACTCACCTGCTCCGGCTGAAAAACCTGAACAGGCTCAATCACCAGTTCACACTGTTAATACTCAGCCTGGAATTAGTGGACCATTATTAGTTCAGTACATTAATACCTACGGTCCTCAAGCTCAGCCACAAGCGGCTCCGGCGCCACAACAAAATTTGTATCCGCCATATCCCTTTTTATCAGCGTGTCCTTGTGCTCGTGGTAATTTTGTTCCTTGTATGCAGGCTGGCTATTGCCCTTGTATGAAAGATGGAAAATTTCCGTGCTTAGAACAACACAGTGTCTCGGAACCAAAAGCTGAGTCTAAAGTTGAACCTGCTTCCGCTCCAGTTGCTGAACCCGCTTCGGCACCAGCGCCAGTAGCACCAGCCACAAGCGGTGGTTATGATGTTGTCAAGGAAGAATCGACAAAATCTGAAGAGGTTGATATTGATAAGATTAAAGAAATAATGCATGGCGAATTAGGAGAATCTAAACCAGTTGATAAGCCATTAGTTAAAGAAGAGCCAAAGGCTTCCGCTCCGTCGGTCGTTAGTGTTGGGCCTTCGCTTGAAGAAATTAGAGCGATGGTTCGTCAAGAACTAAAGGTTGAGGAGAAAGAAGAAAAACCAGCGCCGATTATCGTCGCCGTTCCTGCTCCTGTTCCAGCGAAAAGCGAGCCAGTTAGCGAGCCAGTTAGCGAGCCACTAAGCGAGGATAAAATTAGAGCTTTGATTGCTGACGAATTAGCAAAGCTTATTGTTAAGAAAGAACCTGAGCCAATGCCTAAACCATTATCTCAACACGAAAGCGAG
>JAAZFR010000067.1 GCA_012971835.1 Erysipelotrichia bacterium | reverse complement strand
ACAGCGGTGGACTCACTGATGGACGTCATTGCTACTTCGGCCGTTTTGGCCTCGGCGCTTGTCTCATATTTTGTCGGATGGAATATCGATGGATATATGGGTATTCTTGTTTCGATTGTCGTCGGTTATTCTGGCGTTAAGATGATTAAAGAAACAATTGATCCTTTAATTGGGACACCCGCGGACAAACAACTAGTGGATAAGGTCATTAAAGATATTTTATCTTTTGATGGCGTTTTAGGTGTTCATGACCTGCGTGTTCATTCCTATGGACCGACCAAGATATTTATGTCGGTTGACGTGGAAGTTAACTGCAAAGATGATATTCTTTGTTCTCATGGCATCGTCGATAAAATCGAATCGTTTATCAAAGAAAAATACGATATTGATCTTGTCATTCATATGGATCCGATTGATCCAACTGATCAAGAGACAATTATGGTAATGGCCAAAGTTCAAAATGCCTTAGTTAATGTTGATAAGAATTTATCGATGCATGACTTCCGCATAATTAAAGAAAAAAATAAGAAAAAAGCTGTCTTTGAAATCATCGTGCCTTTTGAGTTAAAACTCAGTCACGAAGAAATTATTAAAAAACTATATCAAGAATTAGAAAAAGATGATGTTGATCTTGAACTAAATCCCCAATTTGAAACGCCCTTCATCGAACAATAATCATTAATTTATAAAAATATCTTCGCTTTGATTGTCTTTATATATGCGGAGATAAGAAAGGTCTCCGATGCTTGTTAAAAGAAAAGTCATTCTCGATTTTATCGCTAGGGATGAAAAAGCTTTTAATGAAGTATATGTTGCTTATCGGAAACTTTTATTTTTCATCATCATCTCAATTGTTAAAAACGAAACAATCGCCGAAGACCTTCTGCAAGATACTTTTATTAAAGTATATGAAGCAAAAGAGACGATTAAAGATCCAAGCTCATTTCATTCTTATATCACTTTAACGGCCAAAAACCTTGCTCTTAATGAGCTTAAAAAAATGCGAAGAGTAGAAAGTTTAGAACCCTTAATCGACATCTATGGTTATGTTGAACAAAACTTCACTCTTCTTAGTGAGATTGCCGACTATCTAAGCGAACTAGAAAACACGATTGTCGTCTATAAAATCGTTCACGAACGGGGCTTTAAGGAAATAAGCCAATTAACGGATATTCCCTTATCAACCGTCTATCAGATTTATCAACGGGCTTTATCTAAAATTAAGAAACGCTATGGAGGAAAAAAGACATGAACTATCGCAAACGCTTTAAAGAACAAGCTTCGCAAGTTTTAGACGACAAAACTCCGAATCTTAATTTTGAAGGCAAACTCATGTTTACCGACAAGACTTTCGATACTCCTAAGTCAAAACAAAAATGGGGTATATACGTTCCTGTCTTCACCGGCGTTGCGGCTTTAGGCCTTATTTTAGGCGTGGCTCTGTGGCCCAAAGGTTATGACGCCATGAATCCGCCTGATTACTATGTTAATATTCCTGCGCAAAGAACGGGAGGAGAAAGTGAATCCTCGTTACGTAATGACATCGGTTCAATCGATGTCTATAACCATTTTGTGTCCTCTGTTTCCCCGCTTGTTTTTAATGGTGACTTTGACGCACGAAGTTTTTCCCCGGTCGATGCTTTCGTCAATGTCGCAATTCTTGCCTATGTATCAACAGGCGTTTCTCAAGAGGAAATACTTACGGCTTTGGATGTGGACTCTATTATAGAATTAAACCAAGTTACCAAGGACGTTATCGATGTCTTAGGAAGTGGGGCAGGTTACACCTTAAATTCCTTTTGGTTTGATGATGATTTGTATGATTTAGTTGATAATAGTGAAAACGTGCTTGAAGTATTATCGAATTATTACTACACGAATATTATCGCCCGTCGCCCAACAACTGAATTAGTCAACGAGTGGCTCGATATCTATGTTCCCAAAGATCGCTTCCCAGTTATCCCCCAAGTTGAACTAAAAGAAGGTGGTGTTGAAGCGGCAATTGTTTCATCGTATTTTGCTAAAGACTCATGGAGCGATGAAAAACTATCAAAACAATACGAAGAAGAATATATAAGTAAAAATCATAAGATGACCTTTTATGGTGAAGATGGGGAAAAGGAAATTGACTATCTTATGCACGGTGGTCGAAAGCTAGTAGCTGATAATTATATTGGTACCACACTATCTCTAAAAGAGATGAAGGTTAATTTCTTTCTTCCAAATGATGATACTTCTGTTAGCGAAATCTTTAGTGATGTCTTAGCAAATAATCACCAAGATGATGATACAATCGGCATTCAGGTTCCCTACTTTAAAATCGATAACCGTCTTGATTTAATTCCTGCCTATCGCACGATTGGTCTTAATGGCGTCTTTGATGTCGCTGCCGCCCAAGGACTAATCGACATACCTGTCGGCGAAAATCCTTTAGTGGTCACGAGCATTGAACAATTTTCGACAATGTCTTTTGATTTCGGCGGGCTATATTCGGCTTCGGTAACGGTGACGCAGATGGAACCGACATCGGGTGGGGATTTCTTT
>JAAZFR010000066.1 GCA_012971835.1 Erysipelotrichia bacterium | reverse complement strand
TTATGATCGCCACCGATATCGCTGCTCGAGGGCTTGATATCAGCCAAATATCACATGTTTTTAATTATGATATGCCGCAAACACCGGAAACTTATTTGCATCGCATGGGTCGAACTGGTCGAGCGGGTGAAGTTGGAGAGACGATCAGCTTTTGTTCAAATGAAGAATTATCACTCTTAAAAGACGTTCAGAAGCATATCGGGATGAATATTCCGGTTGTCAAAAGTCCGATAAACTATATTTCGATAGACAAAGTTGAAAAAGCGCCACTCGATACTAGTTTTAACAAAACTAAAAACGAACCCATCAAAAAACCGAAAACAAAGCCTCACACTAAACACCAATTATATACTGCTTCCTCAAATAATCAAACAAATCGCTCAAACCCTTCTTTTGATAAGCAGAAAACAAAAACCTCTAAGCACAATCGTTCAGCGAATTATTATAACAATCGCAAAATATCTAAGTAATTTTCTATTGTTATATTTTCCCTTTGTTTGATATTCTTTTGTAAATATGTTTTTTGTTCCTACAATATGATTGTAAGGTAATAAAACAAATAAGGAGGGTTATATAAATTATGAAATGTAAAATTGTCGCAGATAGCAGTTGTGACCTCACAGAAGAGTTAATTCAAAAACTAGGCGTGGAACTTGTTCCTTTAACACTGCAATTAAATGATAAAAGTTATGTCGATGATCGCAATCTTGATCTTGAAGAATATCTTAAGGATATGAAAAATACTCCTAATCCTCCACGAACTTCTTGCCCTTCTCCAGCGGCCTTTATGGAATCATTTGTTGATGAATCAAAAGTAATATTTGTTGTGACTCTTTCTTCCAAACTTAGCGGAACTTATAATTCAGCCCGTTTGGCGGCCGAACTATTTTTAGAAGATCACCAAGACTATTTTATTCATATCTTTGACTCATTAAGTGCTTCCGCAGCCGAGTCTTTGATTGCCTTAAAAATATTTGAACTTTCGAAGATTATCGATGATCCAAAAGAACTAGTTCAAAAAGTTGAAGAATATATTAATGGGATAAAAACTTTATTTTTATTGGATAATGTTAATCACCTTGCTAAAAACGGACGTTTAAATCCGGTGATTGCCAAAATCGCAAGTGCCTTATCAATCAAATTGATACTAGGTGCGGACGGTAAAGGTGAAATTAAACTTGTCAAAGAAGGTTTGGGCTATGAACGAGCTTTTAAAAAGTTTCTTGCTTCAATTGCTCAGCAAGGGCTTGACTTAACTATAAGAACACTAGTTATTGCTTATGTCTTAGAAGCAAATCGGGCGGAACGATTTTATCAAGAAGTTATGTCTTTATATCAGTTTAAAGATGTCGTGATTGTAAAAATGGGAGGATTATCAAGTACCTACGCTGACTTTGGTGGTCTCGTTATCGCTTTTTAAAATTTAAGAAGCGAGTAGTAAAGTCAACAAAACTAACGTTATCTTGATGAAGAAAAATACGATTCTTTGTTAGATGGCAAACTAAGCGCATCGCAAATATATTTATTCGGTTAATTCACGCTTATTTATTTTTTTGTTGCGATAACCTTGTCCAAGTTTGACAAATTTTAGGTGCTTATCTCATAATAAAGCCGTAAGGAAAGGAACCGCACTTTAAATGTGACTAACTTAAAGCAACGGTCTTGTCTATCGGAAAACGCCTTCCTTGCCTTACGCTTCCGGGGTTAGATTATTGGTCTTAATCTAACCTTTTTCTTTGGTATTCGTCGAATGTTTATCGCATCGAGGAAAGCTTTGCCAAATTGCTTTCTCACGATGTCATAAGGCGTCTTATCGCCTTTGGACTTACGGACATAGGAATTGACGTGGCTAAACACCTCGTCGATCGTTTCTTGAGTGAGGGTGTCAAAACTCTTGCCTTTAGGCAGAACATAACGAACCAACTCGTGATTGCGTTCGCAGGCGGCCTTATCGGTTGCTTTGTAAGGGTTAGTAAAATAACAGTTGCATATCTTTTCCCCATCCTCGCTTATCTCAATTTCGTTAAAGGATGAGAATTCAACTCCATTATCGGCGAGATTAACTGGAAAGATACGTTTGGCCGTTTCACTTCCGAGCCTCGAAAATAGTTGTTTAAGGTGGGCATTGACCGATACTGAACTGCCCTTTTTGATAAGCAGTCCGAATTGAAAGCTCGACTTTGGAAAAGCGATGGTCAGTATCGCCTGTCGATCCGCGATCTTACCAATCAGTGAATCGTATTGAGTGACATGCTGTGTTTTATGATGTCTAACATAGTTAAGATAATCTCTGAACATTCTTCCAATCAGAACGCGAATGTCACGAAGGGCGTATTCTTTCTCCGTCTTAGCGTAGCTCCTTTTATAGGTCGCATACCTCCTTAATTCATAAGGTCGAATCGCAAGGCTCCCGCGATAGCATAAGCGGCGAATCGTCCGTTCGGCACATATTGTTTCAAGAAGAGGATTTACGACATATACATGATGGAGCGACTGACCCTCTTTGACTCCAGGGCTTACGATTTCGTCAATCATCTTAAGGCTTGCTTCAGCGATTTTCGACTTGGAGCGGCTTTGCCTTTTTCTTAGATTAGCCTTTTTATCAGCCTCGATATAGTTATAGTAGATTTTGTTTCGTTGGCAAAAGCCTTTTTTCTGGCAGGTATTGCAGACGAGGCATAAATCGCGAATCTGGCAGGGAATGTCCGTACCTGGCTTAACGACGGCGTTGCGCTTTAATTCTCTCGACAAAGTCGACTTATTTACTTCCAGTCGCCTAGCTATTTGCGTGATGCTTCGCTTATCATGAAGACAAGCTTGAATGACCATGCGATCTTCAATCGTGAGATGGGAATGTTTCGTCTTTCCTTTCATGTAACCTCCTTTTGTGGCAAGGAAGACATAATAATTATAGAATGAAAGCAAAGAAGGAATGTTGTTGCGTTAAGTTTGTCACTTAACT